>JACRIP010000518.1 GCA_016220045.1 Planctomycetota bacterium | reverse complement strand
CGCCCCGGCGCTCACCCCGCGCGCTCGCTCTGCCGCCCCTCCCCCTCCGCAGCGCGGGAGGGCAGGGGTGGGGGTAGGCGCGCACGACCCGCGGCTTGCCTCCCCCGCCGCGCCCCCCGCCCCGCCGGCGCCCGCGGTGCTCTCGTCGGATGGCCCCGCCGCCCCCCCCCCCCCCCCCTCGCCGATTACGGGCAACGCCCTAGACGCCACCATCTCCGACGTGCCCGGCGCGCCGCGCCTCGATCACACCCGCGTCGCGGCGTCCATGGCCGTGCCCACCGCCGGCAAGCCCGCCCAGCTCGGGCCCTACCTCCTGTTCAAGGTCATCGGCTCCGGCGGCATGGGCGTGGTCTACGAAGCCCAGCACGAGAAGCTGCCGCGCAAGGTCGCCCTCAAGTGCCTCCCCACCTCCCATTCTCACGACCCCTCCTCGGTCGAACGCTTCCAGCGCGAGGCCCGCATCGCCTCCCAGCTCAACCCCCCCAACCTCTGCCCGGTCTTCGACGTCGGCGTTGCCGGGACCACCCAGTACTTCGCGATGGAATACCTGATCGGGAAAAACCTCGAGGAACTCACCGACCAGGGGCTCCTGACCTGCGAGGAGGCCGCCGCCGCCGTGCGCGACGTCGCCGCCGGGTTGCACTACGCCCACCAGCAGGGCGTCCTCCACCGCGACCTCAAGCCGTCCAACATCATCCGCACCGAGAACGGGCGCGTCGTCCTGACCGACTTCGGCCTCGCCCTCGAGTCCTCGCTGCCGGTGCTGACCCAGTCGGGCGCGGTCGTCGGCACCGCGGCCTACATGAGCCCGGAGCAGGCCAGCGGCGAACGCAAGAGCCTGAACGCGTGCTCCGAGGTCTATGGACTCGGGGCCACGCTGTATTTCATGCTGACGAAGCGCACGCCGTTCCAGGGCGGTTCCTTCGAGGCGGTGATCGCGCAGGTGCTGTTCAACGATCCGCCGCCCCCGCGCTCGATCGCCCCCGCGATCCCACGCGACCTCGAGACCATCGTGCTCAAGGCGATGGAAAAGGAGCCGAACCGCCGCTACCCGTCGGCGGAGGCCCTGGCCCAGGACCTCGACCGGTTCATCGCCGGCGAATCGATCGTCGCGCGGCCCTCCACCAAGGTCGAAATCTGGGTGCGGCGCGCGCGCCGCCATCCGCGCGTCGCCGCCGGCGCCGCGGCCGCCGCCCTCGTGCTCTCCGTCGTCGGGTACTTCGTCGCCGGCGAAGTGCGCGCCGCCAACCAGCGCGCCGAGGAGCAGCGCCTCGAGACCGAGCGGCTCGAGGCCGATCGCCGCCGCCAGGAAGCGGAGCAGCGAAAAAAAGATGCCGAGGAGAAGGCGCGGCTGGAGGCGGAGAAGGAGGCGCTCACCTGGGCGTCGCAGGCGCAGATGATGAAGGCGCAGAACCATGCGGCGGCGGTCGAGCTGCTCGACAAGGCGCTGGCGCGCGCCCCGCATCTGCCCGCGCTTCGGCTCGCGCGCGGTCGGCTCTACCGCGAAGTCGGGCAGTACAAGAAGGCGATCGACGACTTCACGGCGGTCATCGAGGCCGATGCGCAGTCGATCGAGGGCTATGCCGAGCGCGGGGTGACCTATTACCTGATGGGCGACAACCTGCACGTGGTCGGCGAGCTGGCGGCCGTGCTGCGGCTGGCGCCGGAGCATCCATTCGCCGACATCGGGCGCGGCTGCGCGAGCTACATGCAGGGGAAGCGCGCGGATGCCATCAAGTGGTGGGACAAGTCGATCGGGAAGGACGGCGGGAACGCCATGGCCTATGCGCTGCGCGGCGCGGCGCTGATCGAGCTGGGGGAGCGCGTGGAGGATGGGCGCGCGGACATCGAGAAGGCGCTGGAGCTCGACCCGCAGAACGTGACGGCGCTGACCGCGCGCGCTCTCGACCGCGTGCTGCAGGGGCGTTTCGCGGAGGCGCAGTCGGACGCGGATGGCGCGCTCCGGATCTTCCCGGGCAACGGCTGGGCGGCCTCGGTGCGCGGCTGGGCGCGCGTCCATCTCGGGCAATACGCGGAGGCGATCCCCGACCTGGAGCGGGCGATCCGGCTGCGCGGCATCCACCTCGAGGCGATGTTCGCCCTCGCCGAGTGCTACTACGTGAGCGGGCGGGTCGCCGACGCGGAGCGCACGGTGGAGCAGGCGCTGGCGCGGCGGCCGGACGAGCGCAGCGGCCGCTTCCTCCGGGGCATGGCGCGGGCGGACCTGAAGAAGCTCGACGGGGCGCAGGAGGACCTGGCGGCGGTGGAGGCGGGCGGCGTGGTCGATCCCCAGGTGGTCATCCTGCGGAGTACGGTATTGTACCGACGCGGCGACGGCGTGGCGGCGCACCGGGCGCTCGGGCCGATGGAGGGCAAGGGCGGACGCATGCTGCTCTTCTACGTCGCCCACGGTCGCGCCCTGGTGGCCGAGAAGAAGAACCTGCAGGAAGCGGCGCGCGAATTCGCCACCGCGCAGTCGCTCTTTCCGGGGGTGAAGGAGCTGATCAAGGAGGAGCTGGCGGCGCTCGCGGGGAAGTAGGGGCGTTGAGAGACGCGCCCGCCGGGCAACGCCGGGGCGGACACGGGGGTCCGCCCCCTAAGCGCTAACCTCGTTTTCTTCGTAACCACGGGGGGTTCTGGGCGCCTAACCTGCCAAAAAGGGGATACGT
>JACRIP010000065.1 GCA_016220045.1 Planctomycetota bacterium | reverse complement strand
GTGGGGGATGAGGCAGACGTAGCGCCCGCCTTCGCCGCGCGCCGCGTGGTACAGGCGGATCTCCAGCAGCCCCGCGTACTCGCCTTGCGAACCGCACTTCGGCTGGAGGGAGACCGCGTCGAACCCGGTGATCTCCGCGAGCCAGCTCTGGAGATCGCGAAAAATCCGGGCATAGCCGCGCGCCTGCTCGACCGGCGCGAAGGGGTGGAGGCGACCGAGGGTGGGCCAGGTGATCGGGATCATCTCGCTCGTCGCGTTCAACTTCATGGTGCAGGAGCCGAGCGGGATCATGCCGTGGGTGAGCGAGTAGTCGCGCGCCTCCAGCCCGCGCAGGAAGCGCAGCATGTCGGTTTCCGAGTGGTAGCGGTTGAAGACCTCCTGGGTGAGGATCGCGCCGGCGCGGGCGTGGGGCGCCGGCAGGTCGGGGGCGGCGGCGGCGCCGCCGTCGGGCGCGGCGACGGCGAAGAAGACGTCGAGCAGGTGGGCGAGGTCGCGCTCGCGCACGGTTTCGTCGAGCGCGACGATGAGGGTCTCCGCGTCGAAGGGGCGGAGGTTGATGCGGTGGGAGCGGGCGCGGGCGAGGATTTCGTCGCGGCGGCGGCCGACGCGGACGCGCAGGGTGTCGAAGAAGCATGAGGCTTCTACCGTATGTCCGGCGCGGCGCAGGCCCGCGGCGAGGGTCAGGGCCTGGGCGTGGACGCGGCGGGCGATGCGGCGCAGCCCGTCCGGCCCGTGCCAGGCCGCGTACATCGCCGCCGTGACCGCGAGCAGCACCTGGGCGGTGCAGATGTTCGAGGTCGCCTTCTCGCGGCGGATGTGCTGTTCGCGCGTCGCCAGGGCCATGCGCAGGGCGAGCCGGCCGTCCGCGTCGCGCGACACGCCGATCAGGCGGCCGGGCATCGAGCGGACGTAGGCTGCGCGCGTGGCGAGAAAGGCCGCGTGCGGGCCGCCGTAGCCGAGCGGGACGCCGAAGCGCTGGCTCGAGCCCACGACGATGTCCGCGCCGAATTCGCCGGGCGGGCGGAGCACGGTGAGGGCGAGCAGGTCGGCGGCGACGACGGCGAAGGCGCCGCGCGCGCGCGCCGCCGCGCACAGGCCGGAGAGATCCTCGATCGAGCCGTCGGTGGCGGGGTACTGGAGCAGGACGCCGCAGGTCTTCTCGTCGAAGGTGAAGGTGCGGTGGTCGCCGACGACGACGCGCAGGCCGAGGGGGACGGCGCGGGTGCGCACGACGGCGATGGTCTGCGGATGGCAGAGGGCGGAGACCAGAAAGGTATCGCCGCCGCCCTTGTGGAGCCGGTGGGCCATGGCCATGGCTTCGGCCGCGGCGGTGGCCTCGTCGAGCAGGGAGGCGCCGGCGATCTCCATCGCCGTCAGGTCGGCGACCATCGTCTGGAAGGCGAGGAGGGCTTCGAGGCGGCCCTGGGAGACTTCGGCCTGGTAGGGAGTGTACGCGGTGTACCAGCCGGGGTTCTCCAGGAGGTTCCGGAGGAGGACCGGCGGCGTAAGGCAATCGTGGTAGCCGAAGCCGAGGTAGGAGCGCCAGATTTCGTTCTCGCCGGCGATAGCGGCCAGGTCTTCGAGGGCGGTGCGTTCGTCGCGCGCGGGTGGAAGCGCGAGCGGGCGCGCGAGGCGGATGCGCGGGGGGACGATGCGGTCGCAGAGGTCGTCCAGCGAGGCGACGCCGAGGTAGGAGAGAAGCTCGTCGATTTCTTCAGCGGTCGGGCCGATATGACGGTCCGCAAAGCGGTCCGGGGCGGGCAAGGTGGGCATGGAATGCTCTCCGGAACGACGGCCGGAGCGGTCCGCGCGCGGACGCCGCTCGGCCCGACATGAAAAACGCGTGCTGGGTTGTCAAAGTGCGGACCGCGCGCGTTCGTGCGGTCGCCGGGGATTCTGGGGGGCCCTACTCGGAGGCGTCCGGTTCCTCGTCCTCGTCTTCGTCCTCTTCTTCCTCGTCCTCGTCGTCCTCCTCCTCCTCTTCCTTCTCTTCCTTGGCCCCGGCTTCTTCGGCCTTGATGAACTCCTCGTACTCCTCGGCGGTCATCAGGCTTTCGAGCTCGGTGGGATCGTCGACGTGGAGCTTGATCAACCATCCCTCGTCGTAGGGATCTTCGGCGAGGAGGTCCATGTCGGCCGCGATTTCCTCATTGACGGCGGTCACCTGGCCGCTCAGCGGGGCGATGAGGTCGGAAACGGCTTTGACCGACTCGACTTCGCCGAAGGGCGCGTCCTGCTCCAGCGATTCCCCGACGTCGGGAAGTTCGACGTGGACCAGATCGGAGAGCTCCTTGATGGCGTAATCGGTGATGCCGATCACGGCCTCGTCGCGCTCGATCCGGATCCACTCATGGGACTCGGTGTATTTCAGGTCCGTCGGACGCATCAGGTGAAACCTCCAGTTCGGGCGGGCGGCGACCGCTCGCCCCGGGTCGGTCCGGGGTTCCGCAAAGCGCGGGGATGGTATCAGAAACGCCCCTCCTGTCAAGCGAAAATCCGGCGGCCGTCCGCGGGGCCATTTGCCTTGCAAACCCTTACGCCACCGATATAATAGCGCGTCTCGGGGGATTCCGGTCACAGCCACCGCCCGGCCGCGGGAGAGGGGTCGGGCCACGCGGAGTCGCGACGCATGAAGAAGTTCCTTTTCGTGCTCCTCCTGCTCGGAGCAGGGGGATACTACGGCTACACCAAGTACTACGTGCCGTGGCGCGCGGGCGGCGCGGCCGATGGCGGCGCCGGGGGAAGCGCCGGCGCCGGCGGGGGGAAGGGTCGTGCGGTCCAGCCCGGCCTGCTCTTCGAAGCCAAACGCTACGGCGAAGCCATCGAGCCGCTGCGGGCGGAATTGGCGGAGCTGGAGGCGAAGAAGAGCCCGGAGGTCGCGCGCAATCTGTATTACCTGGCGGTCTCGCTCGCGGAGACCGGCAAGGCCGACGAGTCCGCGGCCCTCACCGCCCGCCTCGAGAAGGAGTTCGCGGCCTCCCCGTTCACGGGCGAAGCGCTCTTCCGCGCCGCGCGAGCGGCCAAGGAGGAGGGCGAGCGCGAGAAGCTGCTGGCGCGGGTCTACAGGAGTTACCCGAAGACGGCGGGGGCCCAGGAGTTCGCTGTGGCCGAGGCGGCGCGGCTGGCCAAGGACGCCAAGGAGTGGGACCTGTGGTTCGCCCTGTCCTGTCAGATGCGCCTGGGCCCGGCGCCGGAAGAGCGGGCGCGGCTGGCGGCGCAGATGGAGCCGCTGGTGCGCAAGTTCATCTTCTCGCCCGAGCAGACGCAGAACTCCGTCGACCACGAAGTCCGGCCCTCGGAACTGCTCAGCACGATCGGGCGCAAGTACGGCGTCGAGTACGGTCTGATCAAGCGCACCAACAACATGTCCAAGGATACGATCTTCCCAAAGCAGCACCTGAAGATCGTGCAGGGCAAGGCCGACATCGTGGTGAGCAAGGGGAACTTCCGGCTGTCGCTCTATTATGCGGACCGCTGGGTGAATGACTGGCCGGTGGGGATCGGCGTGATCGACAAGAGCCCGACGCCGGAGGGGGTCTTCACGGTCGACAAGAAGCTGATCGATCCGCCGTGGAAGGACAAGCCCTTCGGGCATCCGGACAACATCCTGGGCACGCGCTGGATGGGGTTTGAAGAGCGTCCGGACTACGGGATTCACGGGACCACGAAGCCGGAAACGGTGGGCACGCCCTCGTCGAACGGCTGCGTGCGCATGCGCAACGAGGAGGTCGAAGTGCTCT
>JACRIP010000514.1 GCA_016220045.1 Planctomycetota bacterium | reverse complement strand
GCAGGGCGGGGCGCGTTTGCGCGTGGCGCTGGACGGACGGGCGCTCGGCCGGCGGGAGCGGCAGGAACTGGCGGGAGAATTGGGGGCGGAGGTCACGCTCGTCGGCGCGCCGGCCCCCGGGTGGGACGCCGACCTGGTGCGCGAACGGCGCCGTGGATTCGGCGCGGAATGGGAGCATCTGGCGGGGGCGCGCACGCCGGCGCCGGCGACCGGCGACGCTCCCGAGGGTTGGGTGGCGCTGCTGGCCGCGCAACAGGCCTGCCGGCTGCTGGCCCTGCGCCTGCCCGGCCTCTCGGGGGCGGGCGCGCGCTTCCTGGGGGAGCGGTTGCTCCGGGGCGCCGGCTCCCTGCGCGCGGCACGCGGCGGGGGGCGGCGCATCCGGATGCGTCCGGGTCCCCTGGGCGTCGCCCTGGGCGTGGCCGGCGTGCGCGAGCAGACAATTCGCTTGCCGTGGCTGGAGGGGCCGGTTACCTTGGATTTGGAGTAGCGCGCGCTCCGGGTGCAGGGGTCTTGCTTCGCGAAGGAGATTCGGCATGGCGAACTGGTGGTGGTGGCTGGTGTCGGGTGCGATCTCGGTGGTCTGTGTCGCCGGCGCGGGAACGCCCGCGGGTGCGGACGAGGGCGGCGCGGGGACGGCGGGCGGGGCGGCGGCGCCGCTGCCGGAATTCGACCGGCTGTGGAACTTCGACGATCCGGCGGGGACGGAAGCGAAGTTTCGCGAGCTGTTGCCGCGGGCGGAGGGGGCGGGCGACGCGGGCTACCTGGCCTGCCTGTTGACGCAGATCGCGCGCAGCGAGGGCTTGCAGCGCAAGTTCGATGCGGCGCACGCCACCCTGGACCGCGTGGAGAAGCTGCTCGACGACCGGCCGACGGTTGCGCGCATCCGGTATTTGCTGGAGCGTGGGCGGGCGTTCAACTCGGCGGAAAAACCGGCGCAGGCAAAGCCGCTCTTCGAGAAGGCGTGGGAGACGGCGCGGACCGCGGGCGTGGACAACCTGGCGTGCGATGCGGCGCACATGCTGGGGATCGTGGAGCCGGGAGCGGCGGGGGTCGCGTGGAACCTGAAGGCGATGGCGGTCGCGGAGGCGTCGAGCGACCCGCGGGTGTCGGGCTGGCTGGGCGCGCTCTACAACAACATGGGCTGGACGTATCACGACCAGGGGGAGTACGCGAAGGCGCTGGAGCTCTTCGAGAAGGGCCTGGCGTGGCGGGAGGCGCGGAAGCAGCCGAAGGAGACGCGGATCGCGAAGTGGACCGTGGGACGGGCGCTGCGCTCCCTGGGGCGCGTCGCGGAGGCGCTGGCGAAGCAGCAGGCGTTGCTGGAGGAGTGGAAGGCGGCGGGGGAGGAGGACGGCTACGTGTTCGAGGAGTTGGGCGAGTGCCTGCTGGCGCTGGGGCGCGGCGCCGAGGCGCGACCGCACTTCGCGCAGGCTTACGAACTGCTCGCGAAGGATGAGTGGCTGGTGAAGAGCGAAGGGAAGCGGTTGGAGCGGCTGAAAGCGCTGGCGGAGGTGAGGTGAGCGCGGGGACGCGGCGCGGCAGGCGGGGGCCGCGAGTAGGTTGGGGGAGGCGGTTGATTGTCGAATGCCGAATGCCGATTGTCGAATGACTCTCTGATGCCCCGATGGGGGTGGGAATCGACGCCGGAGTGGTCGAGGGGGGGGGGATGTCGGCGGTCGTTGCGGAGGGCCATCCCTGGGCGGACACGGGGTCCGCCCCTACGCCAGGCCATGACTCTCGGCAGAGGCGTAGACCCGCGGTGGCGAGCCGCCCCGTTGGGCGGGTGGGGATGGTGTAGCGTAGTGGCGGATCGTGACGCGGCACTGGCTGTTGCACATCGAGGCGCGTCAGAATGCGCCCCGACGACCGCTTGCAGCACCACGGTGTATTCGGTCGTGGGGGGGGGATCGGCCCGTGCTCGACCGGGTACGCCGGTGCGGCCCGTGCGATTCAATCTACAATCTTCAATCGACGATCGACAATCGACAATCCGTCCACCTCCGCCCGCCCGCCCGCCCTACACTTCCATGATCTCCTTCGACTTCTTGTCGAAGAGCTCGTCGATCTTCTTCTCGATCTGCTCGGTCGCCTTCTGGATCTCTTCCTTGAGCTTGAAGTTCTCGTCCTCGGTCATCGAGCTGTCTTTTTTTTCCTCGTCGGCGGCCTTGTTGGAATCGCGGCGGACGTTGCGCACGGCGACTTTGGCCTTCTCGGTGATTTCCTTGATCGCCTTGACGAGCTGCTTGCGACGGTCTTCGGAGAGGGGCGGAATGGTGATGCGCAGGACCTTGCCGTCGTTCTGGGGGTTGAGGCCGAGGTCGGACTTCTGGATCGCTTTGTCGATGTTGCTGAGGCTGGAGGGATCGAAGGGCTTGACGATGAGCATGCGCGCATCGGGCACGGAGATCGAGGCGATCGCCTTGAGCTGGGTCGGCGCGCCGTAGTACTCGACGCGGACGTGCTCGATCAGGCCGGAGCTGGCGCGGCCGGTGCGGATGCCCTTGAATTCGTTGACCATCACCTCGGCGGCCTTGTCCATTTTGTCCTGGGCTTCCAGGTAGATGTCGTCGTAGGGCACGGGGTTCCTCCGTGGCAGCGGTGTCGGCGGAAGCCGAAAGCTACTGAATGCGCGTGCCGATCGTCTCGCCGCGCACGGCGCGAACGATGTTGCCGCGCTTTTTCAGGTTGAAAACGATGATCGGGATGCGGTTTTCCATGCACATGGAGATCGCGGTCGAGTCCATGACCTTCAGGTGGTTGTTCAGGACTTCCATGTAGGAAAGGGCGTCGTACTTCTTGGCGCTCGCGTCCTTGTTGGGGTCGGCGGTGTAGACGCCGTCCACCTTGGTCGCCTTGAGCAGCGCCTGCGCGTGGAGCTCGGTGGCGCGGAGGGCGGCGGCGGTGTCGGTCGTGAAATGCGGATTACCGGTGCCCGCCGCGAGGATGATGACCCGCCCCTTCTCGAGGTGGCGGATCGCGCGGCGGCGGATGAAGGGTTCGGCCACCGACTGCATGGGAATGGCGGTGAGCACGCGCGTCGGCAAGCCGCGCTTCTCCAGCGTATCCTGGAGGGCGAGGGCGTTGATGACGGTGGCGAGCATGCCCATGTAGTCGCCGGTCGCCTGGTCCACGCCGCGGTGGGACATCTCGGCGCCGCGCACGATGTTGCCGCCGCCGACTACGACGGCGACCTGCACGGGAATGCGCGCGGCGCTGACGATTTCGTCGGCGACGGCGCTGACTTCCTGGGTGTCGATGCCCCGATCGGTTTCCTTGCAGAAACCTTCCCCGCTGATCTTGAGCAGTACCCGACTCATCTGGTCCGCGGCCATCGGTGCTCATCCTCCGAGGGTGACGAGTCGGGGCGATCCGGTGACGGGGGCGCCGGGGGAGGGGGGGGGGGCGGGGGCGGGAGCGGGTCGGCGCGGTCCGACCGGGGTCCGGCCGGCCGCGCCTTCCCGAAGGCTGCATGCGTGCGCTAGCCGGCGATCTCGTAGCGGCAGAAGCGCCGGACGGTGATGTTCTCCTTGAACTTCCCGATCTTGGCCTTGATCAGGTCTTCGATCTTCGTCTTGCCGTCCGGGTCCTTGACGAAGGGCTGTTCGAGGAGGCACTTGGCGGCGTAGAAGTTCTTGTCGAGCTTGCCCTGCACGATCTTCTCGATGATCTCGGCGGGCTTGCCCTTGACCTCGGCGGCGAAGCGCTCCTTCTCCTCGGCGAGGATGTTGGCCGGGACGTCGGCGCGCGAAATCCAGGTCGGCTGCAGGGCGTAGACCTGGAGGCAGATGTCGCGGAGGAGCTCATCGAACTCGGGGTTCTTGGCGACGAAGTCGGTTTCGCAGCGCAGGTCCACCATGGCGGCGCCCTTGCCGGCGGGCATGGCGGCGCCCTTTTCGGCGCCGTGGACGTAGACGCCGATGCGGCCCTGCTTGGTTTCGCGGTCGGCCTTCTCGCCGGCCTTTTCGATGCCGCGCTTGCGCAGCCAGGCGGTGGCCTTGTCCATGTCGCCGGCGCTCTCCTCGAGGGCGGCGATGCAGTCCTTGAACGCCCCGCCGGTCAGGTCGCGGAGCTGCTTGACGAGTTTGGCGTCGGTCGCCATGGTCGCTATCCTTCCTCGAACCGTCGAACGGTTCGCTTGTCGATCATCGGGTGAAAGCCTGATCCGCTGGGGCTACGCCCCGGCCGGGGGCGGGGCTGCGGGGGCGTCGCCGGCCGGGGGCGGGGCT
>JACRIP010000513.1 GCA_016220045.1 Planctomycetota bacterium | reverse complement strand
TCGGCAACCTCCAGCAGCACATAGGTCCCGGGCGGCACCTGGTCGGGAAACCCGCCCGCCGCCTCCTTCAGTACGGCGTTCGCCGTATTCAGTCGCAGCTCGCCGCCGTGCGGCATGGCGTCGCGCGAATTGACCGCCAGGTTCATGAGCACCTGTTGAAGTTGCCCGGGGTCGGCCAGGATCGGAGCCACCGCCGGCTCCAACTGGGTGACGAGGCGGATGTCCTCGCCGATCAGGCGCTGGAGCATGGTCACGATGTCGTTCACCACCGCGTTGGGATCGAGCACTTTGGGGGCGAGCACCTTCTTCCGGCTGAAGGCCAGGAGCTGGTCGGTCAGCGCGGCGGCGCGGTTGCCCGCCTCATGGATTTCCCGGAGGTACTCGAGCACGACGCCGGTTTCCCCGATCCTGCTTTGCGCGAGGTCGCTGAAGCCGAGGATCGCGGAGAGCAGGTTGTTGAAGTCATGCGCCACGCCGCCGGCCAGCCGGCCCATCGCCTCCATTTTCTGCGCCTGCCGGAGCTCCTGCTCGAGGAGATTGCGTTCGGTGACGTCGTGCAGACCGACGAGCGCGAGCTGCTTGCGGCCGGCCGAAACCGGCGTCACCGTGAGATCGATGACCACCGAGGAGCCATCGGGCCGGCGCAGCCTGAGGTTGGGCGCGACGCCGGCGCCGGCGCCGAGGAGCTCCGCGGGCGTCCGCTCGCCCGGCTGTGGGGCGACCGGGACCAGGAGTTCGCGGCACGCCTTGCCCACGAGGGTGGCGCGCGGCTGCCCCAGCAGCTCCTCCGCACGGCGATTGACATTCAGGGTGTTTCCCTGATCATCAAGGACGAGGATGCCGTCCCCGGCGCTTTCGAGCAGGCTGCGATTCCGCTGGTCGGACTCGGCCAGCCCCTTGAAGGCGCGGGCGAGCGCGATGCCCAGGCCGAGCTGGGCGGAGAGGGTGCGGGCGAAGGAGAGCCAGTCGCCGGTCGTCAGCTCCGGGTTCTCCGCGACCAGGAGCAGGGCGCCGGGGGAGCCCTCGGACGGGACGAAGGGAGCGACGATGGCGGACTGGCCGCCCGACATCGCGAGGAACTCGTCGCCGCGGCCGACCGGGATGGCGGAAGAGGGGATGGCGGTCAGGCTCCGCGTCTCCATGATGTGGCGGATCAGGTCCAGATGGCCGAAGGCGGACGCGACGCCGCGGGCGGGGACATCCGTCCGGTCGCTCGCGGCCAGCATCGCCAGGCGGCCGCCCGGCTCGGAGAGGTAGACTGCCATCATGGCGACCCCCACCGCCTCCGCACACTGCGTCAGGAGCGCGCCCAGCGCGGCGGGCAAGTCGTGGGTGGCGGCCAGGGCATCGGTGATTCCCCCGAGAACCGAGAGGGCGGTCGCCTGCAGGGAGCAGCGCCGGACCATCGCCTGATTGAGGGCGGCCTGACGTTCGAGCTGGCGAATGACGCGGTGCGTATACTGGGCGTCGAGCTCCGTGGCCCGTTCCACGGTCCGGCTCGCGCCCTTCTCGCGCAAGCCCGTAAGCACCGCCTGCACGACGGCGTGGAGCCCGGCCGCCCGGGTCATGTAGGCGTTGGCGCCGACCTTTTCCGCCAGGAGCTGGTCTTCCGGATCCAGGTAGTTGTTGGTGACCAGCACGACCGGAAGATCCCTGAGCTGCGGATCCTGCCGGATCTGGAGGCAAAGCTGAAAACCGTCGGTATTCGGCATCAGGATGTCGCTGACGACGGCATCCGCCGGGGACGCGCGCAGCTTCGCCAGCGCGGTGGCCCCGTCCGGCACGCCGCTCACGAGGAACCCGGAGAGTTCGAGATGGCGGGCGGTGAGCCGGCGCTGGTCCGCGTCGTCGTCCGCCAGGACCAGGCGTCGCCCCTGGCCCGGCTTGAGCACCTTCGTGTCCGCCGCGGGCATGTAAGCGTGGACGATGCGCAGGAGCTGCTCGGGTTCGAAGGGCTTCGGCAGGAACTCCGTGAAGCCGAGCAGGGAGCCCCGGGCCTCCTCCAGGCGCGAGAGGTAGCCCGAGAACGCGACCACGGGCACCGAGGAGCCGCCGGGAAGTTCCCGTAGTTGGCTGATCAGGCGCAGCCCGGTGGTATCGGGGAGCATCATGTCGAGCAGGATGACCCGTGGGGTCTCCTGCGCCATGAGCTCGAGGGCGGTCCGCCCATCCGGCGCCTCGAGGACGACGAAGCCGGCGCTTTCCAGGGTGTCGCGGGTAACCTGTCGTGCGAACGGGTTGTCTTCAATGACCAGGATTTTTTGCATGCTCGCCCCCCCTTAGGGTGATACTCCGCGAAATGGATCCGGGCCTGCGCCGTTTTCCCCGCGGCGCGCCCGCCACTGGCCAGGTCGCCGCCGCGCCTGCCCGCAGCCCGCCTGCCGCACCCGGTCCGCAATCCGGGACCGGGAAGTCCCGAGCCGACTTTCGCCGGACGCAACGCAGTTTGCGTGCCGCAAATGTCCCACGGGCGAATGCCGTACCAACCGGCGCGGCAGGCCGGGGCAGGCGCGGGAGCACGCCGCCAGGGACCTGGCACAACGCCAACACTACAACGCAAATCGAGATCGGGCAAGCAGGGTCGCCAGGCCGAGGAATGCTGCTCGCAAGTGACCGCCCGTTCGTAGTTCCGCCTTCACAGGGGGGCCGCAAAAGGCCGATTCGGGCCGACACGCTTCGTTTCGGGGATCGGGCCAGCCCCACGAGACTCCGGCCGTAGAGACCTCGACGCCGGCGGCCTGGAGGGCCACGTCCCAGGAGCCGAACCACGTCCGGGCGACCTTGGCCAGATTGGGGTACGCCGTGCGCGTACGGGTCCACCGGAGGAGGAATCCTTCCCGCGCGTGCTTCTGCAACTCCTCGATCACGCGCGCCTGCGACCACTGTTCCTGTTTCAGGTAGGCCTGCGGATCGAGCCCCGCGTGCGTGAGCGCGGCGTGCCAGGCGCCCGGGAAGCGGCGCCGGACTTCCGTGATCGCGAGCGACCGCCCGGCGGCGTGCTCCGCGCGGATCGCCTCCAGGACCCGCGCGCGCGTCCACTGGGTGAGGGGAATCCGGTGTTTGCAGACCAAGTGCTTGACCAGGGAGCCGAAGAAGCGCCCGCAGATTCGGCACTGGATGCGGTCGTTGAGGTCCATGGGCGATTCTCCGTGTCACTCCCGATTCCGAATCCGGATCGCCTCGGTGTCGACCCGGAAGGTCAGACCGAGCGGCGCGCAAACCCGATGGAGCACCACGGCGAGCGGCAGCCGATCTGCCACCAGACTGACCCGCAGGAACCCCGCCCGCGGGACCGATTCGGGGTCGATGTGAATGCTCTCGCCGGTGGCCTCGTACAGGTACGCAACCAGGCAGGTCAGCGGCATGTCCTCGACGCGGAAGGAGAGCGGGGCGGCGGGAGTACGACGGCGGCGGAGCTGGTCGGGCGTCAGGGCCGGCGTCTCGGCCGGCGCGCCGCTGCTCGAAGCGCCGGCGCCCGCCTCGGCCTCGCCGCGCCCCGCCTGCTCCTCGCTGGAGCCGGACGTGCTGCGCAGCGTCTCCAGCAAGTCTCTCGGTTCGTCCTCCGTGGGACTCCGCTGCGAGATCACCACGATCGTCCCCTGGAGGGCGAAGTCCAGCCCGTATTGTCTGAGCAGCAGCTTGAGCAGGGTGCGGAGCACAAATTCCCTCATCTGGAAGGTGATCCGCTTGTCGGCGATTCCTTCCTGCAGCACCGCAACGTCGATTTCGATGTCGATCCGCGCGACCTGCCTGATGTACTCAACGATTTCAGACAGGGTTGCGTCGGTGAAGTCCAGGTCGATTCTCAGCGTGTCGAGCTTCTCTTGGAGTGCGGTGAGATCCGGGTCGGCGGATGTGGCCACGTCCTGCGTGGCGGAGAGTTCCCCCACGGAGACCCTCCTGGTGATGAACTCGTACCGATGGGAGCCATCCTTGGCGGGAGTACTGCCTGCAACCATGTCCTCCAGGGTGCGCTGCCATCCCTCGATCTTCCACTTCACGTGGTCTTCGGCGTACTGATATCTCTGTAGGCGAGTGGCGTCTTTCTTCAGCTCTCGGGCAGGGAGATACCCCGCATCCCGATCGAGGATTCGATCACACAATTGTCGACACGACGGATACTCCTTCAATGCCAGGGCCGCGATCGCTTCCCCGAAGAGGTCGACCACCGCTGCGCCCACATCGGACGGGAACTCCACTTCGGTTCCGCCCGGAGCGCTCGGCCGCGCGCACGCCGGAATCGCGTGTTGGCGACGCAGAACGACCCTACAGGAGGAGCCGGAGGTGCGGACCCGATTCGTACTGGCTGCTGCGGGTACCTCTGCGCCCACGCCGGCGGCCACCGCCGGGATCCGGGGGGCGGACCTCCCCCGCGCGCAGCGGGTGCCGCTTGCCGGCTGCTCGCTCCCTGCCGCCTGGAGCTGCGCCGTCTTCCCCCAGCCCGTTAGTGCCATCGCCAGCGCGAGGGCGGGGAGCACGCAGAGAACCCGTCGGCTTCGAAGTCGCATTCGACCTGCCTCCCGATCAATGCGGTACGAGGGAAGCACGCGCGCCGCCGCATCCCCACGCCAGTCCGCCGCATCCCCATTCCACGGCGTGCCGCCGCCACCTCCGCCGCCGGCCTCACCGCGCGCCACCCGCGTCATCACTCCGCGCCGCCCTCGGACAGACCGAGCCGCTGGTGCAGGAGCGCCAAGGGACGCGGCGCCCACCAGTTGTACTTGCCCATCAGCCGCATCGCCGCCGGCACCAGCAGCATGCGCACCACCGTCGCGTCCACCAGCACCGCCAGCCCGAGCCCGAGCCCGACCTGCTTCACGCCGATCAATTGCCCGGTCGCGAACGACCCGATCACGACGACCAACAGCAACGCCGCGCTCGTGATGATGCCGCCCGTCTTCTCCACGCCGAGCGCCACCGATTCCTCCGCATTCCCGGTGCGGTCGTAGTGCTCCTTGATGCGCGACAGCAAGAACACCTCATAGTCCATCGACAGCCCGAAGGCGACCGCGAACACCAGGACCGGCATCGCCCCGTCAATCGCCCCCAGCGGCGTGAACCCGAGCAGCTCCGAACAGTGCCCGTCCTGGAAAACCCAGACCAACGCGCCAAAGCTGACCGACAACGACAGCACGTTGAGGATCACCGCCTTGAGCGGGATCACCAGGCTGCCCAGCATCAGGTAGAGCAGCAGGAAGATCACGGCGACGATGATGGCCACCGCGCGCGGCACTCCCCGGGCCAGCGTCTGCAGGAAGTCGGTGAGCTGCGCGGGCATCCCGCCCACCAGCGCGTCCAGCCCGCGCGGCGCCGGCACCGCGCGGATCGCCCGGATCAGCGCCTGCGCCTCCTCCGAGTTCGCATCGCAGTCGTAGAGCACGCTCATCAGCGCGTGCCGCCCCTTCGCGTAGTGCGTCGCGGCGTAGGCGGCGGGCAGGTTGGTCGCGCGACTCCGCGCCGCGTAGAAGCGCACGTACTCCGCCTTCCCGAGGCGCGGATTCACCGAGAACAGGCCGTCGATCCGCCGCACCCCGGGAAGCGCGGCGACACTCCGGGTATACTCGTAGAGCGCCGAAATCCCCGCCGCATCCAGGACCGGCCCTTCCGTCCGCGCCACGATCTGGATCGGCTCCGTCTCGTTGCGCGGGAACTGCGTCGTGAGGGCGATGCTCACGGCGCGGCTCTCGCAGCTCATGGGCAGCACGCGGGCATCCGGGATGGCGAAGCGCGCCCGCCGGAACGGCAGCCCCAGGACCGCGAGCACCACGAACGTCACGACGAAGACCGGGGCGGCGTGGCGCATGACGAAGAGGCTCATGCCGTACCAGAACCCCTTCCGCGCTCCCGGCGCCGAGGAGGAGGCGGCGGCCGAGGCGGCGGCGGCGGCCGGGCGCGCGCGCCGCAGCCGGATGGGCCAGGCGTTCACCCGATGCCCGAGCAGGGCGAGCAGCGCCGGCAGCAGCGTGAGGCTGGTGGTCACGGCGATCGCCACGGCGGCGGCCCCGCCGCGCGCTACGCTCGCCAGAAACATGATCGGGAAGACCTCGAGCGACAGCAAGGCGATCGCCACCGTGATCCCGGAGAAGAGGACCGTGCGGCCGGCGGTTTCCAGGGTACGCAGGAGCGCGGTCTCGACCTCCTTTCCGAGCGCCAGCTCCTCCCGGAAGCGGCTGACGATGAAGAGCGAGTAGTCGATGGCCAGTCCGAGTCCGAGCATGGAGACGGTGTTGGCGGCGAAGACCGAGACGTCGATCTGGGTGGCGGCCACACGCAGCAGGAAGAGCCCGCCGAAGATCGTCGTGGCGCCGACGATCAGCGGCAACATGGCGGCCACGACGCTGCCGAAAATCACGACCAGGAGCAGCGCGACGATCGGAAAACTCAGCATCTCGGCGCGCTGCAGGTCCTTCTCCACCTGCTCGTGCATTTCGGCGAAGACCGCGGGGAAGCCGCCCAGCTTCACGTCGAGCCGCGAGGAAGCGAGGAGGGGGCGGAGGATGCCGATCAGCTCCATCAGGCGGGCTTCGTCGCCGCGGAGTCCGACGAGGGCGAAGGTCCGCTGCTTATCGGTGGAGAGGAAGGCGGCGGCGCCGGTGGTGTACCAGGTCATGATGGCGCCGACGTCGGGCCGGCCCTTGATGTTCGCGAGGGACTCCTGCATGGCGGCGCGGAACTCGGGGTCGAGGGCGGAGAGCCCGCGCGGGGAGGAGTAGAGGACGACGATGGTCCCGTCGTCCTGACCCAGGTGGGCGTGGAGGGCCACGGTCGCCTGGGCGGACTCGCACCCGGGGTCCTCGAAGCCGCCGGCCTTGAGGTGGCGGAGCGCGTCGACGCCGAAGGTGACGGAGACGGCGATGAAAATGGCCGACAGGAGGAGGATCCACCGGCGACGGCGGTAGACCAGGCGGCTCAGGGGCCTCAGCACGATGGCGGCGCCTTGCGGATGCGGGTGCGGGCGTGCGGGGGAAGCTGGGGGGACTCCGGGGAACGGAAGGAACCCGGGGTAGCAAGGGAAACAGGGATTTAACAGGAATCGCGCCCCGCGCGCAAGGCCGGGGTGCAGGTCGGGTGCATGTCCGGTATTGCCGACGCGCTTGTCCCCTCGGTCTCCACACCGGCGACGCAGAGTACTGTGCCGCTACAGCGGGCGTACCTTGGCGGCAGCCTGGCCTCCGTCGTCCTAGTATCTCGTACTCGTACTCGTACTCGTACTCGAACGCCCTGGGCATTCGAGTACGAGTACGAGTACGAGATACGAGGACGACGGAGGCCGTGCTTTCGATGCATGCGGCTGGTACGGTCGAGCCGCCATACCGGACATACACCCGTGTAGGTCCGTAGTTGCAGGCCCGGCCGCTGCCCCAGTGGCTCGCGAAAGGAGGGGAACACGAAGGGCCACGCCGGGCCACGAATGGAGGCTGCGGCCGACGCACGTTCACGAGCCGAGTCGTCAGGTTGCGGTCCCTCGTGACCCTTCGTTTTCCCGTTCGCTCTTCGTGGCCCTTTCGCATCACTCTCGGATCTGGAGTCCAGCAGCCCCATCAGGGGAACCGCTGAGCACACGCGGGCACCCGTAGCCGCCGCCGCCTCCCCCGATGGAATTTCCCGGCGCTCCGCCGGTACTCCTCCCGCAACCGCGCAACCGCTGCGCCCGCCGTCCACCCCTGGCACCCACGGAGGAGGCCCTGCTCATGGTCCATCTCGCGCCTGCCCCGGCGTTCGCTCGCCGCATCCCCCCGGCGCTGCCCCGCGCGCCCCGCGCCCTCCTGGCGCTGGTTGCGCTCGTCGCCCTGCTCGCCCTCGCCCCTCCCGCCGCTTGCGCGCAGGGGCTCCTCATTCCGGAGGACGCGCCCGACGGCGCGGCCGGCCCCGCCGCGCGCCCCGCCTTCGCCACGCGCCGCCACCGCGTCACCGTCGACGTGCGCGACCAGGTCGCCCGCACCCACATCGAGCAGACCTTCGTCAACCTCAGCGACCGCGAGAGCGAGGCCACCTACCACTTCCCGGTCCCGCTCGGCGCCGCCCTCGGCGGGTTCCGCATGCGCGCCGGCGGCAAGCCGGTCGCCACCCGCCTTTATCCCAAGGACGAAGCCCGCCGCATCTATGAGTCGATCGTCGCGCGCCGCCGCGACCCGGCCCTCCTCGAATGCCTCGGCCGCACCCTCATCCAGGCCCGCGTCTTCCCCATCCCGGCGCACGGCGAACAGAAAATCGAAATCGACTACGACGAAATCCTCCCCGCCGACGCCGGCCTGTGCCGCTACTCCTACCCGCTCAGCCTCGAGCGCCTCTCCGCCCGCCCGCTCGAGGAGGTCGCCATCGCGGTGCGCATCGAAGCCGCCGGCGCGCTCAAGAACATCTACTCCCCCTCCCACACCATCGCCCTCCATCGCCACGGCGAGCACCGCGCCGATGTCTCCTACGAGGAATGCCGTACACTTCCCGAGCAGGATTTCGTGCTCTACTTCGGCGTCGCGGACGGTCCGCTCGGCGTCCACCTCCTGACCTGGGCGGACGGCGGCGGGGACGGCTGGTTCCTGCTGCTCGCCGCGCCGCCGACGGCTCCCGGCGAGGACGCGATCGTCCCGAAGGACGTGGCCTTCGTGCTCGACACCTCGGGCAGCATGGCAGGCGAGAAGCTCGAGCAGGCGCGGCACTCGCTCGCCTACTGTATCAACAGCCTGCGCCCGCAGGACCGCTTCACCGTGGTTGCCTTCAATACGGCGATTACCCCGTTCGACGAGAAGCTGGTGGCGGCGACCCCCGCGCGGATCGGCGACGCGCTGGCGTTCGTGCGCCGGCTCACGGCGGCCGGGGGGACGAACATCGACGAGGCGCTCGGGTCGGCGCTGGCGGCGCTCGCGCCGGGTGCGGGAGGGACGCGGCCGGCGTTCGTGCTCTTCCTGACCGACGGCCTGCCGACCGTGGGGGAGCAGAACCCCGCGGCGATCGTGAAGCACGTGGCGGCGGCGAACGCCGCGTCGGCGCGCGTCTTCACGTTCGGCGTCGGGGACGACGTGAACGCTCATCTGCTCGACCAGGTCGCGGCGCAGAGCCGGGGCGTCAGCGAGTACGTGCGGCCGCAGGAGGACATCGAGATCAAGGTGTCGGCCTTCTTCGCGAAAGTCGGCGCGCCGGTGCTTACGGAGGTGAAGTTGGAGATCGCGGGGGTGCGCGCGTACGACGTATACCCGAAGGCGCTGCCGGACCTGTTCGTGGGCACGCAGCTCGTGCTCTGCGGGCGCTACGCGGGGAGCGGGCGCGGGACGCTGCGGCTGGGCGGCCGCACGGCGGCCGGGACGCGGGAATTCGTCGCGGAGGCGGGCTTTCCGCAGGCGGGCGGCGGCGAGGAAGCGCTGCCGCGGCTCTGGGCCGCCCGCAAGATCGGGTATTTGCTGGACGAGATCCGGCTGCACGGGAAGGCGAAGGAGCTGGTGGACGAAGTGATCGAACTGTCGCGCCGGTTCGGGATCATTACGGAGTACACCTCTTTCCTGATCGAAGAGGACGGTCTGGCATCGGCCGCCGCGCTGCGGGAGTCGGCGGAGCGGAGGATCGCGGAGGCGTTCGAGCAGCAGACGGGCGGGTGGGCGGTGGCGCAGGCGCAGAATGCGCGCGCCAACGCGGAGCAGTCGTGCACCGGGAACATGAACTGGATCATCCAGGCGGACGGCAGCGTGCGGCGTGTATCGGGCGTTCGCCGGATCGACGGGCGGACCTTCTACCGGCGCGGCGGGGCGTGGGTGGACGCGGCGGTGAACGGTACGCTGCCGGTGGAGGAGGTAGCGGCCTTCTCGCCGGAGTACTTCGAGCTGAACCGGAGCGACGAAGGGGTGGCGCGCATCCAGGCGCTCGGGCAGGAGGTGCTGTACGTGAAGGACGGGAAGGTGGTGCACTGCCGGTAGGAAGGCGCGCCCCGGCGGCGCGCCCCGGCGGGCCGGGCCCGGCCCGGTGGCGACCGCTACCCGCGCGCGCCGCCGCCGGGCCCGCCGCCGCCCCCACCCACCCCTGATCCTACGAACGCGCCGGCGGCGGCGCCCC
>JACRIP010000512.1 GCA_016220045.1 Planctomycetota bacterium | reverse complement strand
GTGCCGGCGGACTCGTCGGCCGGGGCCTCCAGGGCTTCGTCGCGGCAGGCGGCGATCACCGCGAGCCGCAGCACGCGCTGCGACAGCGCATGGCGCAGGAGATCCGCGGAGGCCTCGTCGAGGAATTCCGCGTCGTCGATGGCGAGCAGGAGCGGATTGCGCACCGCCAGCCCGCGCAGCAGGCCGAGCATCGCTTCGAAAAGGAGCGGCCGCTTGAAGGACCCGAGGTCGGCCGTGATGCCGCCGCCCACGTGCTCGCCCAGGTGGCGGTAGGCGGTGACCAGACTGCGGGTCGCGTCGGTCGGCAGATCCTGCAGCACCTCGCGCGCCGGCGGGTTGGCGCGCAGGTGGCGTTCGATCAGGGAGAGCAGCGCGGCGTAGGGCAGCGTGGCGTCCTCTTCGCGCAGCGCCCCGGGCAGCACCGTCCAGCGGTCGTTCTCGGCGACGTGCATCGCCTCGGCGAGGAAGCGGGTCTTGCCCACGCCCGCCGGGCCGGAAACCAGGCACAGGGCGGGCGTGCCGCGCAGCGCGCCGCGCAGGCCGTCGATGAAGGTCGCGGTCTCGCGCTCGCGCACGACCGTCCGGCGGCAGGGGAAGCCGTCGAGCACGGCCTTCTCGGCGAGCGTGGCGATATCGACGAAGGAGGTTTCGAAGACGCGGTCCTTGCCCGCCTTCTTGGCCTGGCGCAGCGCGAGCTGGCACCAGCCCAGGAGCCCGCGCGCGGTCTGCGCGTCGTCGGGGAAGGTCGAGATGCCGACCGAGACGTGGAAGTTGAGCGGCGCGCCGCCGGCCCCGATGAAGGTCTCGGTGGCGACGCGCGCGCGCACGGTTTCGCCGAGCGTGATCGCGCCCTTGCGGTCGGTGTCGGAGGCGAAGAGCAGGAACTGGTCGCCGGCGTAGCGGAAGAGCCGGACGCTTTCGCCGACGGTCTCGCGCAGGATCTGCACGACGCGCAGCAGGATGCGGTCGCCCACGGTGCGATCAGGGAGTTGCCCTACGCTCTTGAAATCGTCGACGTCGCAGAGGAGGATGCAGAAGGGGGTCGGCCGCGCGCCCTTCCAGTTGACGGCGGCCTCGAGGTATTCCGCCATCGCGCGCCGGCTCGGCAGGCCGGTCAGGTCGTCCACTTCGGAGACGATGTTTCCGGTATCCAGGCGGCGCGAGTCGGACATCGCGGTTCCTCACCAAGGGTGCGGGGACAGCAGCCACGCGCAAATTATAGCGTGCGCGGCGCAACATGCAAGGCAGGGAGGGGGGCAGGGTGCATGTCCGGTATTGCCGACGCGCTTGTCCCTTCGACCGCCGCCCCCGTGACGCGGAGGATTGGGCCGCCGCAGCGGGCGTACCTTGGCGGCAGCATGGCCTCCGTCGTCCTCGTCCTCGTCCTCGTACTCGTACTCGAACGCCCTGGGCATTCGAGTACGAGTACGAGTACGAGATACCAGGACGACGGAGGCCGAGCTTGCGATGCGTGCGGCCGTTACGGTCGAGCGGCAAGAACGGACATGCATCCAGGGGTGCATGCACCCGGCAGGGATGGACTCTCCGCGCACGGCACACGGGTGTGCCCGCGGGCGTTTCTGGTGGTGACAGTACGCCGTCGGTGCCCCCTCCGGCGGTCGGGAAGCAATCGCCAAATGCGCAGTAATGTGCTACGCAACAGCATGTTGCGGCTCTTCATGTGCCCGCGGCACGCGCGCTGCTTTGAGTCTCTTGCACGCGCATGAAAATGATTCCAGCGCGCGCGCGAACCCGCCCCGCAAGCGACCAAACACCGGATCTCAAACCCCTCGGAAAGGACGCTGCACCATGAAGACCACCCTTCGCTTCGGCCGCAAGCTCCGCACGACCCGCGCGCAGGCGATGACCGAGTACATCATCATCGTGTCGCTGGTCGCGATCGCGTGCCTGATGGTGGTCGGCGCCTTCGGTCGGCAGATTGCGAGCCTGTTCAAGCGCTCGACCGATTCGCTGGGGACCGGGCAGGTGCAGGGCGTCGAGCAGTGGGACCCGAACACGTACACGAACATCAACGAAGCGTCGAGCGGGCAGATGGCGGTGGGGCCGGTGACGGTGGGCGGCGGCAGCGGGAGCTAGGCAAAAGTCTGAGATCCGGACCGGAATGCAAGCGGGTCCGCCGCGCGCTCGAACGCGCGGCGGACCCGCACTTATTGTCGGACCCGGGGTCCCGTCTACGCGAATCCCCCCGGAGTGCCTCGGGGCGGACGGGGCCGTGCGCGCGGATCAGGGGGCCGGGGCGTCCAGCACCTCCCGCACTCGGCGCACGAGTTCGGCGGGCGTGAAGGGCTTCTGCAGGAACTCCGCGGTCCCGGCGTCGAAGCGGCGGCGGATCGCGGTGTCGGCGGTGTAGCCCGACATGAAGAGCTTGCGCAGGCCCGGCCGCCCGAGGCACAGTCGGTCCGCCAGCTCGCGACCGTTCATGCCGGGCATCACGACGTCGGTGAGCAGGAGGGCGATCGGCTGGGTCGCGTCTGCCGCGAGGCGGAGCGCGGCGGCCGCATCCGCCGCGTCGATCAAGGAATAGCCCTGCTCCCCCAGCACGGCGAGCGTCACCCGGCGCACGACCGCCTCGTCCTCGACCACCAGAATGGTCTCCGTGCCGCGCCGCGACCGGGCGACCGCCGTGTCCCTGGCCGTGGACGAGCCGGTAGGGGGTTCTACCGCCGGCAGCAGCACGCGGAAGGTCGAGCCGTGCCCGGGCGCGGACTCGACCTCCAGGCGCCCGCCGCTCTGCGTCACGATCCCATACACGGTGGACAGGCCGAGGCCGGTGCCGCGCCCCTTCTCCTTCGTCGTATAGAAGGGCTCGAAAAGGTGCGCGCGCACGTCGTCCGACATGCCGCAGCCGGTATCGATCACGGCGAGTTCGAAGAACGGGCCGGGAGCGGCGCCTGCTCCGCCCCCCCCGTCGCCGCCCCGGGTTCCCGCCGTGGCCGTGCGCAGGGTCAGGCGACCACCTGATGGCATGGCGTCGCGTGCGTTCACCGCCAGATTGAGCAGCACCTGCTCGAGTTGTCCGCGGTCCGCCCGGATTGCGCCGACCTGGGGCTCCAGCTCCGTCACCAGCTCGATGTCTTCCCCGATCAGCCGCCGCAGCAGACCCCGCATGCCCTCGACGACCTCGTTGAGGCCGAGCACCTGGGGCGCCAGCACCTGCTTGCGGCTGAACGCGAGCAACTGGCCGGTGAGCGCCGCCGCCCGTTCGCCGGCCCGGCGGATCTCATTGAGGTAGAGCGTGAGCGACTCCCCCGTGCTCTTCTGGTCGAGCGCGAGATCGGAGAAGCCGATGATGGCCGAGAGGAGGTGGTTGAAGTCTTGGGCGACCCCGCCCGCCCGCCG
>JACRIP010000516.1 GCA_016220045.1 Planctomycetota bacterium | reverse complement strand
GGTGCGCACGCGCGTCTGTCGGGTGCGTCCCTCGACCAGTTCATGGCGGCAGCGGGGGCAGGGCCATTCCGTCGAGATGGGGGGCATCGGCGACCTCCACTCCGGGAGTTGCAGGGGGAATCTCGCCGGCTCGCGTAGCCGTGTGGGCTCGGCACGAGGAGTGTATCGCGGCGCCCGGGGAGCGAGCAATGGCTTCTTGCAGACTCCCGTATCCGGTAGAATGCCGGCGGCGACGGACGGCCCGCGCGGAGCGGGTGGCCTGGCCACTTCCGGGGCCGCGTTTTCCGCAGCTCATCCAGAAGAAGGCGGCGCCGATGCGCCCACGTCCGGGCCACGTTGGAGACGGCACATGTCGATCCGCGCGCGGCTGCTCCTTTCCATGGTGTGCGTTTGCGCGAGCGGCGCGCCCGGTGTCGAGGCTCAGGTCGAGAACCTGATCGAGGAACCCACACCGGGCGAGTGGGTCCAGGGTCTCTCCGCGGAACGGCCGGAGGAGCGTCGCGCCGCCATTCGAGCGCTGGCTCGCCTGGACCCGCCGGACCGCGACGTCGTGCAGGCGCTGCGGAGCGCCCTGCACGACTCCGAGGCCGAGGTGCGGGCCCTGGCCGCCCAGGCCCTCGCGGGGTTGGGCGGCGCGGCGCAGGAGGCGGTTGCGGATCTCCTCGACGCACTCGGCGATCCCGACGCCGAGGTCCAGGCGGCGGTTGCCACCTGCCTTGGCGAAATCGGGCGCCCCGCGCAGGCGGCCGTGCCCGCCCTGGCGCAGGCCCTGCGCGCACCGCACGAGTTTGTCCGCGCCGAGGCGGCGCGGGCGCTGCTCCATTTCGGGAGAGCAGGGCTCAAGGCCCTGATGGCTGCCCAGCAGGACCCGAATCCGGAGGTTCGGTTCGCGGCCGGTGGCGCGCTGTCCCTGGTCGGACCCAGCCGCGTCGATGAACTGCTCGGCGTGGAGGAGGACGCGAGACTGGGTGGGACTCCGGGGCGTCGACGCGGCGCGCGTGCGTCCTCTGCACCGGAGGTCTACCTCACCGCGGACCAGGTCAGCGCGTGCGTCCGTCGCCTGCAAGACCCAGACGTGGAGGTGCGCGTCACGGCGGCCACAGAACTGGCGCAGAACCGGTTGTTCGAGCCGAATCCTGCGGCCGAAAAACCGGCGCCGGGCAGGCTCACCAGCTTGCCGGCCCTGCCGGCACTGATCCAGGTCCTGGCGGACCCGGACGCGCGCGTGCGTGAACGCGCGGCGCGTGCGGTCGCGGAGATCGGCGCGGCAGAGGGTTGGGGGCGTACGGCTCCGCCGAAGGCAGGATCGACCGCCCAAACGGCCGGTGCGGCCCTGCTTGCCCTCTTGCGCGATCCGGATCCCGCGGTGCGCAAGACCTCCCTCCAAGGAGTCATCCGGATCCATCACGACTGCCCGGAGGCCGCACCCGCCCTGATCGCGGCGCTGAGCGATGCGGACGCGGCGCTCCGGAGCTGGGCCATCGCTGTACTCGGGCGATCGCCTTATGCAGAAGCACTGGTGGTGGCGGCGCTCTTGCAGGTGGCGACCACCGGCACGCCGGAAGACCGGGCCGCGGCCATCGAAGCGATCGGCAGCCTGGGAAACCAGGGTTCGACCCGCGGCGGCGTGTCGGCCGAGACCGTTGACCGCCTCCTCCCCTTCCTGCAGGACGAGACACCGGCCGTTCGCGACGCCGCGGTGTCTGCGCTGGCGAACCTCCGTCCCACGGTGCCGGGCGTGTTGCCGGCGCTGCTGGGGCGCGCACGCGGAAGGGGGGGCAACGACCTCCTCTGGGCGGCGCCCGATCTCCGGAGATTCGGCGCCGTGGGAGCCGCCGCGCTGGAAGAAGCGTTGGGGCGTCGGGATCTGGCGCCGGAATCGAGAATGGCCGCCGCCTATGCGGTACTCCGCATTACTCCGCAGTCCACGGCCGGGCGTGCCGCGGTGCTCGCCGCGCTGCGAGAGCGTCAAGCCGGATTGCGCAGGGCGGCTGCTACCGCGCTCGATTGGCTTGAACTGGACGGGGAGGAGATCGAGTCGGGGCTGCTCACGGCGCTGGAGGACCTCGATGTCTACGTGCGCCGGACGTGTGCGCTGGCTCTCGCCCGCCTTGACCCGACGGCGGATCAGGCCGCCCCGATCCTGATCGGATGGCTGCGTGTGCCGTGGATGGAAAGGCAACACACCGCGTCAGCGCTGATCGAGATGGGGGCGAGCGCCGTTCCCCATTTGGTGAGCGCGCTGTCGGGCAGGGAGGAGCGCCTCCGCGCGGAAATCGCCACGATCCTGGGCCGCATCGGGCGGTTTGCTCAGCCTGCGGTGAATGCCCTGCGTGCGGCGCTGGCCGACCCGGAGGCGGGCCTGCGTGCCGAGGCGGCGCTTGCGCTCGGCCGGATCGGGACGCCGGCGCGCGCCGCCTGTGCGGAATTGCGCCGCTGCGCCCTCGAAAAGGAGCTGGAGGTCCGCCTGAACGCCCGCTTCGCCCTCGCGCTGCTGGGAGAGGGCGCTCCGGGAGCGGTGGATCTGCTGATTCAGGAGCTGAAGGTATCGCCCGAGGAAGACCGGGGTTTGCGTGCGTTCTCGGGTCTGGGTACGGGAGATCGCCCGGACCATGCCTGCCGCCTCCTGGCGGAACTCGGCGCTCCGGCGGCGCCCGCGGTGCCCGCGCTGATCGCCCTCTTGCGGCACGAGTTTCCGCAGACCCGCGATGCCGCGCGCGAAGCACTGGGTGCCATCGAGGCGCCGGCGCGAGCTGCCGTGCCCGAGTTGCTGCTCATGGCCAAGAGCGAGGACGAGCAGGATGCGGAAGGCGCGATCGTGACCCTGGGCAGGATCGGTCCCGATGCGCGCGCGGCGGTCCCGACGCTGGTCGTTACCCTGACCGACCCGAGCGGGTGGGTGCGGATCTCGGCCGCGCTGGCGCTGTGGCGCATCGAGGGAAAGGCCGGGTCCATGATGACGACGCTGATCGCGGGTGCCCAGGACCCGCAAATGGGGACGCAACACCGGGCCCTTGAGGCGATCGGCGAAATCGGGCAGGCGGCGGTGGAAGCGGTTCCCGCGTTGATCGGGCTCTTGGAGAATCTCGCACTTCGTTCGACTCATGCGACCGTGGTCTGGGCGCTCGGTCGGATCGGTCCAGGTGCGCGCGCGGCGATTCCGGCGCTCCGGGAGGCGGTATTGAAGGGCGACCGACGCGTGCGAATCGCGGCGGTGCGGGCACTCATGCGGATCCAGAGACCGTAGCAGGGCCCTGAAGATGCTAGGGTCCTGTCTACGCTAATCCCCCGGGTTGCCGTAGGGGTGGACCCCTGTGTCCGCCCCACCCGCCAAGCTGGGTTACGGTGCCAGCGCGGACACGGGGTCCGCCCCTGCCTCCGGAACCGTCCCGATAAGCGTAGATGGGACACTAGGGTAGTTGCCGGGCGCTGACGCGTGACCGCTTGGGCCGCGCGCCGGCCCCGGGTGCCCCCGATCTGCCCGCGCTGGAATTCGTATCCAGATCCGCCGTGCTCCGATCACCCGATCGCCCAGTCACGCAATCGATCGGCCATCCAAGCCGCGCCTTGGGTTTCGGGCATCGCCCGAGTTGTAAGCTGATGGCCGGTCCGTGACATCCGGCGTCCGGGTTCCGCTTGCGGCCGGTCGCGGCAGACCCCCGGGGCTCGGCCGGTCATGCCGATGGATACCCCGTCGATCCGTAGGGGCGGGCCTGGGCCTGTCCCCCGTAGCCGGAGGCCCAGGGGGATGCCCGCCCCGCCTGCCGGAAACCTCGGCCCTGCCGGGCGCCCACCAGGGGCGCGCCTGCAGCCACGCGCAGGTCCGGTCGCGGACCTCGCCCCCTCCCCCCCCGTTTTTCTTGCACCGCGCTCCCCGCCGTCGCTACAATCCCCGCGTCGCCGCACGGTCCGGTCATCCGTGCGGGAGATCGAGGGGGGAACACCGCAGGAGGGGTAATGGGCGGAGCCGATCCGTTGTCACGTCAAGACCCTACCCCGGCGGCCCGCGAGTCGCGCGCGCCCGCTCTCCCTCCCGCGGACGATGACGCCGCGCGCACACCGTTCGAGCGCGCCCCCGTCGGTTCCCTGACGCTCGATCTCGCCGGCCGGCTCCTCGGGCTGGACCCGGCGGCGGAGCGCATGCTCGGGGCTACGGTGCAAGCAGGGGGCGCCGTCGGCCTGCCTTTCATCGAGCTCGTGGCGCCGGCGGAGCGCCCGCGCGTCGCCGCGCTCCTCGCGCGCGCCGCCGCGGGCGAGGCGGCGGCCTTCGAAGTCACGATCGCGAGCGGGAGCGAGGGCGAGACGCGCCGGCTCGCCGGCTGCTTCATCCCACAGCGCGACGCCGCCGGCGCGGTCGACCGGCTCCTGGGCATGACCCAGGACGTGTCGGAGCGCCGTCAGGTCGAGGCCTTCCGCGCACGGCAGAACGACATCCTCGAGCTGATCGCGGTGGGCGCTCCGCTGCCGGCCACGCTCGACCGGCTCGCCCGGATCATCGAGTCCCAGGTGGCGGGCATGCTGTGCTCCGTACTCCTGCTCGACGACGACGGCGTGCACGTGCGGCATGGCGCCGCCCCGAGCCTGCCCGAAGCCTATACCCGCGCCATCAACGGCCTCGCGATCGGCCCCTGCGCCGGCTCGTGCGGCACCGCCATGTTTCGCAAAACTCCGGTGACCGTCGCCGACCTCCAGCAAGACCCGTTGTGGGCCGACTATCGGGCGGTGGCCGGCGCGTTCGGGCTGCGGGCCTGCTGGTCCACCCCGATCCTCTCTCATCAGGGGAAGGTGCTCGGCTCCTTCGCGATGTACTACCGCGAGCCGCGATCCCCGGGCCCGGCCGAAACCCGGCTCGCCGAGATCGCCACCCATCTCGCGGGCATTGCCATCGAGCGCACGCAGGACGAGGAGGAAATCCGCCGCCTCAACGTGGAGCTGGAGGCGCGCGTCCAGGCGCGCACGCGCGAGCTCGAGGCGGCGAACGCCGAGCTGGAGGCGTTCACGCGCACCGTCTCGCACGACCTGCGCGCACCGCTTCACAGCATCATCGGCTACGCCGAATTGCTCCTCACCGACTCCGCCTCCCGCCTCGACGAAGAGGCCCGAAGCGGCTTGCGGCGCATGAGCGAGGCGAGCCGACGGCTTCAGGACCTGATCGGGCATCTCCTGGAGCTCTCGCGCGTGTCGCGCACCGACCTGAGGCGCGTCGACACCGACCTGAGCGCTCTGGTCCTGGAGCTCGCGGCGGACCTGCGCGAAGCCGGTCGCGACCGGGTCGTGGAATTGCGCGTCGAGCCCGGCGTGCGCGCGCAGGTCGATCCCGTCCTCGCCCGCGCCGCCCTGGCCAACCTGCTCGCCAACGCCTGGAAGTACACCTGCAAGAAGGAGCGGGCGGAAATCGCGTTCGGACGGACCGTCAAGGACGGCGAACCGACCTGCTTCGTGGCCGACAACGGCGCCGGCTTCGACGTCGCGAAGGCGACCCGGCTCTTCACCCCCTTCCAGCGCTTCCATTCCGACGCCGAGTTCGAAGGCTCGGGCGTCGGCCTGTCGACCGTGCAGCGGATCGTGGAGCGCCACGGCGGCCGCATCTGGGTCGAGAGCGCGGTCGGTTCGGGAGCGACCTTTTTTTTCACACTGCCGGACGCCTAGGGGCCCGTTGGCGAAGTGCAGACTCGGATACTACGCGGATTGTCGATTGTCGAATGTCGATTGTCGATTTCCCGATCCGCCCACCCCCGTCCGGTACGGCAATCGACATTCGGCAATCGACAATCGACAATGCGTCGACCTGTGTCCGAACTTCGCCAACGGGCCGCTAGCCGGCGCCCTGGGCCGCGGTCGCACCCGCCAGCAGGACCTCTCCGATGGCCTACGGAACCGTCTTTCCCGTCCGCGCCGATCAGCGGTTCCTGGCCGCGTGGGCGAGCGACCGCGGGCGGGTGCGCGAGCAGAACGAGGACGCCTGCCTGGCCGATGCCGGTTTCGGGCTGTTCGTGGTCGCGGACGGCATGGGCGGCGCCCGGGCGGGGGCGGTGGCCTCCGAGGCCGTGACCACCCGGCTGCCGCAGCTTCTCGGCCAACGCCTGGGTGCGCCCGGCGCCGGCGCGCCCGGGGCCAGGGCCCGCGGCGGCAGCGGCAGCGGCCCGTCGCCCGCCCTGGCGCTGCGCGACGGCATCATCGAGCTGAGCGCCGGCCTGCGGCGGGACTCCCGGTCGAATCCCGAGCTGGCGGGGCTGGGTTCGACGGTCGTGCTCGCGCTGGTGCGCGGCGACGAAGTCCACGTCGCGCACCTCGGCGACAGCCGGGCCTACTGGTTTCACCGGGGTACGCTGCGCCGGCTCACCAAGGACCACTCGGTGATCCGCTCCCTGGTGCGCTCGGGAAAAGTGGCGCCGGAGGATGCGGCGGCGCACCCGCAGCGGTCGCAGCTCACCCGCTACGTGGGGATGGAGGGAACGGCCAACCCGGACCTCTCGCAGGTGGTCGCGGCGTCCGGGGCGCGGCTCCTGCTCTGTTCGGACGGGCTGACGTCGATGCTCGCGGACGAGGTCATCGCGCAGCGGCTCGGACTCGGGGAAGAACCGGAGACGACCTGCCGGGGGCTGGTGGCCGCGGCGAACGCGGCGGGGGGGCTGGACAACGTCACCGTACTGATCGTGGAGTTCGCGGGCGGAACTCCCCCGTCCGCGGGCAAAAACCCCGCGCGGTAGGGGCTCGGGCGCGGGCGGAACCGGGGAGAGGCCCAGGTACTCGCCCGATGGATGATCCGTCTACCCGGCGGCCGGGCCTGCGCACGCGGGTCCGGCCGCCGGTGCATCCGCGCGCTCGCTTCCCCCGGTGCGACGACGCGACACCCGCGCGGCTCCTCCTTCCTCCGCGTCTACCACACCGCCGCGCGGCCCTTCATGAAGATGTCGTGAAGATGGCAGCACCCCCTTGTGTCCGCGTCCGCCGGGCGTATAGTTATTCGGGCGCGCGAGTGGTTTCGCGCGTGGCCCCGACCTCTGCCGGATCGCGTTGCGTGCCGGAGCCGAGGAGCGCGCGCGCGTTGCATCTTGCTGGAGAGGAGGAGTCGGATGACGACCCCGCTGCGTGCGCTGCTGGTAGAGGACTCGGCGGACGACGCGCTCCTGCTCGCCGACGAACTGCGACGCGGCGGCCGCGCGGTCACGGTGCGGCGCGTGGACACGGCCGACGCCTTCCGTGCGGCGCTGCGCTCCGAATCGTGGGACGTGGTCCTGGCGGACTACTCGCTGCCCCACTTCAGCGGCCGTGACGCGCTGCACCTGCTGCACGAACTGGGGCTGGACCTGCCCTTCGTGATCGTCACCGGCACGATCGGCGAGGAGGTGGCGGTCGCGGCCATGCGTCAGGGGGCCCACGATTACCTGCTGAAGGGAAAACTCGCGCGCCTGGGCGTGGTCGTGGAACGCGAGATCCGCGATGCCGCCGAGCGCCGGGGCCGGCAGTCGGCGGAGCTGCGGCTGCGCGAGAGCGAACGCCGGCAGAGCCTGCTCCTCCAGTCCCTCCCGATCGCCCTCTACACCCGCGCCGCGGGCAATGATCAGGGATTTACCTGGGTAAGCGACTCGCTGCGCCGGCTTACCGGGATGGCGGCCGAGGAGCTGCTGGGGGACCCGGCGCTCTGGGCCGGCCGCGTCCATCCCGAGGACCGGGAGCGCCGCGCCGCCGGCGCCGAGCTCCCTGCGCCCGGCGGCTGCACGCAGGTGGAGTACCGCTGGCGCCACGCCGACGGCGGCTGGCGCTGGTTCCTCGACAGTTCGCTGCCGCTCGGCGACGAACCCGGACCCGCGCCGGTGGTCGCGGGGTTCCTGCTCGACATCAGCGCCCGCAAGGAAATCGAGGGCCAGTTGATCCAGAGCCAGCGCCGCGAGGCCATCGGCCGTCTCGCCGGCTCGCTCGCGCACGATTTCAACAATCTCCTCGGCGTGATCCGCGGCTTCACCGATCTCGCGCTCACGCGCACGCCGAGCGACCGCCAACTCCTGGAGGACCTGCAGGAGATCAGCGGGGCCACCGCCCTCGCCACCGGGCTCACGCGCAAGCTCCTTACCCTCAGCCGCCAACAGGTCGCGGAGCGCCTGCTCTTCGATCCCCGCCGCGCGCTGCTCGGCATGGAGCGCATGCTGCGTTCGACCCTGACCGAGGGCATCGCGCTGCACGTGATCACCCGCGACGAGGTCGGAGCCGTCCGCATGGACCCCTCCCAGCTCGAGCAGGTGATCCTCAACCTCGCCCTCAATGCCCGCGACGCCATGCCCCAGGGCGGGCGCCTGGTCGTCGAGCTCGCGAACGCAACCCGGGAGGAGGCGCAGGCGCGTGGCCACCGGTTGCCCACCGCGGGGCCACACGTCCGCCTTACCCTCGCCGACACCGGCTCCGGCATCCCCAGCGACCTGCTCCCGAACCTCTTCGAGCCCGTCCTGACCAGCAAGCCCGCGGGTCGAGGAATCGGTCTCGGCCTCTCGACCGTGAACGCCATCGTCCAGCAGAACGAGGGGGCCGTTTACGTCGAAAGCCGCCCGGGCTACGGGACGACCTTCACCCTCTACTTCCCGCAGGCGCCCGACCTCGTCCCCCCCGCGGCCGCCGCCGAGTCGCCCCCGGAGCCGGTCGCCGAGGTCCCGGCCACCAAGGAGACCATCCTCGTCGTCGAGGACGAGCCCACGCTCCGCCAACTCGCCGGCGAGATCCTCTCCTGGGGCGGCTACCGGCCCCTGATCTGCGGGAACGGGCAGGAGGCGCTCCAGCTCCTCGAGTCGCACCGCGGCGACATCGCGCTCTTGCTCACCGACGTGATCATGCCGCGGATGAACGGGCGCGAGGTCGCGCGCCGCGTCCTCAGTATTCGCCCCGATCTCCGCGTCCTCTACATGTCCGGCTACACCGACGACGTGCTCCCGGCCCAGAAACCCGGAGAGCCTCCGGTCAACTTCATCCAGAAACCCTTCAGTCTGGCCGGCCTGCTGGCCAAGGTCCGCGAGGTGCTCGACGCGCCGCAACCCGGCATGACCGTACCCTCTTCTTCCGCCGTGAGGTGCACCCCATGAAGCGCCCGCCGCCCGTTGCGAAGCCCGCCCGCGTCGAGCCGGAACCGGCCTCCGCCGCATCGGCCCCCGCCCACCCGGGCGCCGCCTCCGCCCACGCGAGCGCCGCGACCCCCGCCGGCGACCTGGACCCCCACAAGCTCCTGCGCGTGCTTACCGCCATCAAGAAGGGCGACTTCACCGTGCGCCTCGCGGCCGACCAGGTCGGGCTCGGCGGCAAGATCAACGACACCCTCAACGACATCCTCGACCGGCTCGAAGGGATGGCCCAGGAATTCCAGAGCATCAGCGTGGCCGTCGGCCGCGAAGGCAAGATCACCCAGCGCGCGACCCTCGGCCCGGTCAGCGGCTCCTGGGGCGTCTGCATCCAGTCGGTCAATTCCCTGATCGGCGACCTGGTCCAGCCCACCACCGAAATGAACCGCGTCATCGGCGCCGTCGCCAAGGGCGACCTCTCCCAGCGCATGTCCCTCGACATCGAGGGCCGCACCCTCAAGGGCGAGTTCCTGCGGACCGCGAAGACCGTCAACTCCATGGTGGCGCAGCTCGGCTCCTTCGCCTCCGAAGTCACGCGCGTGGCGCGCGAGGTCGGCACCGAGGGCAAGCTCGGCGGCCAGGCGGTCGTCAAGGACGTGGCCGGCACCTGGAAGGACCTGACCGACAACGTCAATTCCATGGCCTCCAACCTCACCGCCCAGGTGCGCAACATCGCGGAGGTGACCACCGCCGTCGCCAGCGGCGACCTCTCCAAGAAGATTACCGTAGACGTCAAGGGCGAAATCCTGGCGCTCAAGAACACCATCAACACCATGGTCGACCAGCTCGGCTCCTTCGCCTCGGAAGTCACGCGCGTGGCGCGCGAAGTCGGCACCGAGGGCAAGCTCGGCGGCCAGGCCGAAGTCAAGGGCGTGGCCGGCACCTGGAAGGACCTGACCGACAACGTCAATTCCATGGCCTCCAACCTTACCGCCCAGGTGCGCAACATCGCCGAAGTCACCACCGCCGTCGCGAACGGCGACCTGTCCAAGAAGATCACCGTCGACGTCAAGGGCGAGATCCTGGCGCTCAAGAACACGATCAACACCATGGTCGACCAGCTCGGCTCCTTCGCTTCCGAAGTCACGCGCGTGGCGCGCGAGGTCGGCACCGACGGCAAGCTCGGCGGCCAGGCGAT
>JACRIP010000507.1 GCA_016220045.1 Planctomycetota bacterium | reverse complement strand
GCCGGGCCTGACGGGCCCGGAACTGGCGCGGAGGTTGACGGCGGAGCGGCCGGGTCTGCGCGCGCTCTTCATGAGCGGGTACTTGGAAGTCGGGTCATTTCCTGATGAGCTGCGCCATCCGGGGGCGCCCTTCCTGCAGAAGCCGTTCGGACCGGCGGCGCTCGCGCGCAAGGTACGGGATGTCCTCGATGCCGGCGGGCCGGCCGGGGCGTAGATCGGGCCGGAGAGGTTGTCGCAGAATGCGCCGGAAGGGCGGAAGCGGCGAGCCGGCGGGGTGGACACGGGGGGCGGCCCGTACGTCCGGCCCGGCTTTCGGTAGGGGCGGACCCCTGTGTCCGCCCCGGGGTGGCCCGGCCAGTGCCTTTTTTGACAGCCGCTGAAGATGCTGCCGCAAAAGTGTCGCGCCGGCCCCCCCCCCGCGCGGCGCCCGGCGAACATCGTCCTGTAGGGGCGGCCCTTGTGGCCGCCCCATCGTGGCCGACCCAGCAACGGTTGCAGGCCTTGCCACCATGGGGCGGGCACAAGGCCCGCCCCTACAACACAGCGGGTTCTGCGAGATCCACCGCCCACTTCGGACCTTTTGCGACAGCCTCTGAAGGCGGAACTACGAACGAGCCGGCTGGCCAAGCTACGGTCCTTGGCGCCGCGGACGGTCCGTCTGGCTGGGGCGGCGAGTGGCGTTGTCGTGCTAGCCGAAGGCCGGCGCCTCCGGCATGCGCACGACCAGGAGCGGGACCGTCGCGGCGCGCAGGACCTTCTCCGTAACGCTGCCGAAGACCCAGCGCGAGAGCCCGGTGCGACCGTGGGTCGTCATCGCGATCAGATCGACCGCGAGTTCGCGGCAGGCCTCGAGAATCTGCTCCGCCGGGTCGCCGACGCGCAGGACCGTCTCGACCGCCAGCCCCGCCAGCTCCGGCCGCGTCGCCGCGACCCGCAGGTGGTCCGCGATGCACGCCGGGGAATGCGGGTCGCCGCCCGGCCCTTCCGCCACCGCGAGCAGCCGGAGTTCGGCCCCAAAGAGCCGCGCCAGCCCAGCGGCATGGGTCAGCACCTCCAGGGAGGCCGCGCCGGGTGCGATCGGCGCCAGAATGCGCCGCACCGGCAGCTCCTCGGCGGGCGGCGGCGCGGCGGGCGCGGCGGCCGACGGCGCCGCGAACGAACGCACCACCAGCAGCGGGAAACGGCTCGCGCGCAGGACCTTCTCGGTCACGCTGCCGAACACCCATCGGGAGATTCCCGTATACCCGTGCGTGGACATGGCGATGTGGGTGACCCCGAACTCGCGGGCCGCCTCCAGGATGGTCTCGGCCGGGAAGCCCTGCTGGACGAAGCCGCGCGCGCGCACGCCCGCATCGCGCAGGCGGGTCTCCAGCGCCCGGATGTAGGCGGTCGCGTCCGGCAGCGCATCGGCGATCGGCACCCCGAATTCGTAGCTCTGGGGCGTTAGGGGAAGGACGGCGCGCAGCAGGAAGACCTCGGCATCCTGCCGCTTCAAGATCCGCCGAAGCTGCGGGATGATGGCCTCGGCGGCCGGCGAGCCGTCGAGCGGCAGGAGGATGCGGTCGAAGCCGGCCGCGTGCGTCACGCTCATGGGAATGCCTCCGACGGTGCGCCAGGTCGGGCTCAGGAGGAGTGGGCAGAGTGCGAGCCGGGTGCATTGGGGAGCGAATCGCATGCCCGGCGGGGGTGCGGCGGATGGCGTTGGAGGCGGTCGCAGAGGGCCGCGATCAGTGGCCCTTCGAGTGCAGGCGAGGACGCCTGCACCACAACTACGGTAGACCTCTCGGACGATCATTGAGCGGCCCGAGACCCTTGTGGCGCAGGCGTCCCCGCCTGCGCCGCGAGGTCACCGGCGCGGGAGCCGCGACCGGCGGCCCCGATCCCCCGAACGAGACATTCCCGCCCGCTTCGGCCTGCGCGACCCCTCCGGTGGGCGGAAATGCGCGGCGGTGCGGAAGAACTCCCGGCGGCGCCGCGGGGGCGGTGGCGGGGCGAAGGCGGGAGCTACAGGTACCGGAAGGAGGCGATCGCGGCGTTCTCGGCGTCGTAGAGGCGCAGGACCTCGGAGCCGACGAGTTCGATGACCTGGGTGAGCCGGTCCTGGACCTCGACCAGGCGGAGGTCGCCGTGGCGCTCGCGCACCTCCTTGGCGAAGCCGATGAGCACGCCGATGCCGGCGCTCGACAGGTAGGAGAGGCGGCGGCAATTGATCACCAGATGGGCGAAGCCGGCCTCCAGGATTTCCTGTAGATACTGCTCGAAGAAGGGGAAGGTGTAGCCGTCGAGCGCGCCGTCGGCGTCGAGCACGATGACGGTCTTGGGGGCGATGCCCGGGCTCGCGGCGGTGAGGCGCACGGCGCGGAGGAGGGCGGAGAAGCCGGTGACCTTGACTTCGGGCTCGAGACCGGGCGGCAGTTCGGCGAAGGGGACGGGGACGAGCGCGGACACCTCTTTGCGCGCCGCGCGGGCCGGGGGCTTCGCGGGCGCCTTGCGGGCGGCGGCGCGGCCGGGCGCCGGACTCGGGGAAGCGCCGGAGGGCGGCGTCGCGGCGGCTTCGGCGGGCGGCGCGGTCGCCCGTTCGCGTGCGGCGAGCACCGCGCGCAGCCGTTCCTGCTCGAGGTGCAGCTTCTGCAGGCCCTCGCCGTCGATCAGCCGCCGCTCGAGCAGGATCTCCGCCAGCCGCGGATAGGGTTTCTTCCGCTTGAAGACCGATTCCTGCAGGCTCAGGCAGTCGGCGAGCTGCGCCTCGGAGACCCGGCGCGCGGCGACGGCGACCTGGCCGAGCTGCACGTCCTCCTTGCGCACCTGCAGGTAATCCCGCAGGCGCACCACGGCCTCGGCCTGATCGGGCGTCAGGTACTGGCGCTTGACCAGCACCTCGGGAAGCGTCATGGGCAGCCCGAGCGCGGCCGCGCCGTCCATCAGCCGGAAGCCCTCGTCGACGCGGTCCTGGGTGACGAAGCGGTTGAGCACGGCGAGGCGGGCGAAGAGCAGGTCGGCGGGGGTGGCCATATCGGGACTCCTCCGTAGGGGCGGCCGGATGGGCCGGCCGCGGTGGTTGCGTGACACCCGCGTCCGCGACCCCGCGGCACAGGCGAGGACGCCTGCGCCACAGGGGTTTCGCGCACTCCGGGGGCCGGTTCGCGATGTCCGGACACCGGTCGACGCATTGTCGATTGTCGATTGCCGAAGGTCGAAGGTCGAAGGCCGCACCGGACGGGGGTGGGCGGATCGGGAAATCGACAATCGGAATTCGACAATCGACAATCCGCGTAGCATCGGAGTCTGCACTTCGTCAACGGGCCACCAGTGCCCCGTCAACGTCGTTGCTTGGGGTCGTTCGATTCGTGGCCCCTCGGGGCGCCTCACGAGGCGCCCCTACGCGGACCGGAAGATTCGGATCGGGGTCGTTCGATTCGTGGC
>JACRIP010000506.1 GCA_016220045.1 Planctomycetota bacterium | reverse complement strand
CACGCGGGCGCAGGCCGCCGTCTGCGGCCACACGCACCGCCCCGAGCGCGTCGATCTGCCCGGGGCTCACGCCCTTTTCGTCCTCGGCGCCTGGGAGGAGAACCCCAGCGTCTACCTGGAATTCGCGGACGGCGAATTCCGCTGGCGCGCCTGGGCGTAGCGCGACTCCGCGCCGCCCGCTTCAGGGGAATACCCGAATGGAAATGATGGAGATCTTCAAGGCCGCCGCCGCCCGCGTGGCCTCCGACATCATCATCACGGCGGGCTCCCCGCCGATCCTGCGCGTCAACGGCGACCTGATCAGCGCCAACTCGCCGCCCCTGACCCTCGAAGACACCAAGTCGATGGTCTACAGCCTGCTCCGCGCCGAGCAGATCGCGAAGTTCGAGCGCGAGCGCGAGCTCGACTTCTCCTTCTACGTCGAGAACTTCCAGCGCTTCCGCGGCAACGCCTTCTTCCAGCGCTCCTGCGTCGGCGCCGCCTTCCGCCTCATCCCGAACACCATCCCCGCGCTGCGCGAGCTCGGCCTCCCGCCCGTACTCGAGGAGTTCGCGCTCCAGCCCCAGGGCCTGATCCTCGTCACCGGCCCCACCGGCCACGGCAAATCCACCACCCAGGCCGCCCTGCTCGATCTCGTGAACACCCGGCGCCGCGCGCACATCGTCACCATCGAAGACCCGATCGAGTACCTGCACAAGAACAAGAAGTGCGTGGTCGAGCAGCGCGAGGTCGGCGACGACACGCTCGACTTCGCCGGCGCGCTCCGCCACGTCCTCCGGCAAAACCCCGACGTCATCCTGGTGGGCGAGATGCGCGACCTGGAGTCGATCTCGGCGGCGCTGACCGCCAGCGAGACCGGGCACCTGGTGATCGCGACGCTCCACACCAACGACGCGATCCAGGCGATCGATCGCCTGCTCGACGTCTTCCCGCCGCACCAGCAGAACCAGGTGCGCACCCAGCTTTCGATGTGCCTGCTGGCGATCCTGGCGCAGCGGCTGGTGCCGACCGTGCGCGGCGCCGGGCGCGCCGTCGCCACCGAGATCCTGCGCAACAACGCCGCCGTCGCGCACCTGATCCGGGACGGGAAGACGCACCAGATCTACACCATTCTCGAGACCCACGCGCGCGAGGGCATGTACACTCTCGACCACAGCCTGAAGGAGCTTTTCCTCAAGGGCGTGATCGCCTACGACACCGCGCGCAGCCGCATGCGCAACCCCGCGGCGCTCGATCAGGCGGGGGGGTAGCGCGGGCGGACGGGGGAGACGCCCTCGTGCAGTCCGCGGTGGGCCGAGCGGCGTGAGGTCGCGGACGTTCCGGTTTGGAGGTTTGGAGGTTTCGCGGTTTGGAGATGTGGGGGAAGTTCGTAACGCCGACTGCCAAGACGCATTGACAGGGCCCGCGGACGATCCCCTCCGGCTTCGGCCTGCCCTAGGCGTGCGATTGTAAGCCTTTTCCATGCCGGGCAATGCGTTGAGCAGGCGGCACGTCCGCGCGATCCCGAATGGCGCGGTCTTTGCTCTTTTCGAATCCGTCATTTCAATCTACAATCTTTATTCTCCAATCTACAATCCGGGTGCGGCCCCAACCGCTCCGCCCTATCCTCCTCCCTCTCGAGTGCACACAGACGATGGCTCCACTGCGCAAGCCTTCCCCCGCGGGTCGGGGTTCCGCGGATCGCGCGGGGTCCCGCCCCGCCGCCGCGCCGCGCCCGGTGGCTCCGGCGGCGGCTCCCGCCGTGAGCGACGGCCTGCTCGCGCCCGGCGGCACCGGCCGCAAGGTGGTCCTGCTCGCCGGCGTCGCCCTGCTGGTGGGCGCGGGGATCGGCATCGGCGTCGTGATCGGGCGCACCGACCACCCGACGCCCGCTCCCGCCGCGTCCGGCGCCGGGCCCGCCGCCACGGGCGCGCCGGCATCCGTTCCGGCTGCCGCGCCGCGTCCTGCCCGCGCGGTCACGAATCCGGCGAAGACCGTACGCGGGCCGAAGGGGATCGGGGAGGGCGGATCGCTCCACCCGGGCGGCGATGCCCACGCCCATGGCGGCGTGCCCAAGCTCTCCTTCGTCATCGACCCGGCGATCGCCGGAGACATCAAGGCGATCGTCAAGGCCCTGCGCGGCGCCGCCGAGACCGCCGATCCGGGCAACCTGAACTACGCCCAGGACCTCGTTCGCAAGTACCTCGCCGGCGACCCCGAGAAGGGCCGCGAAGTGGTCGAGCTGCTGCGCGCCGAGAAGGATCTGCAGGTGATGGACCTGCTGGTCGGCGCGCTCGCGCAGGACGCGCTGGTGGCGAACGACCCCGGGGTGATCGAGTCCTTCCTGCAAATGGCCGAGCGCGGCGACGATCCGAACCTGAAGCGGGAGTCGCTGATTTTCCTGGCCGGCGTGCAGCAGTCGCCGGCGGGCTTCGCGGATCGCCTGTCGCGCCTCGGCCGCGACGATGCCGATTCGGGTGTGCAAGCCTCGGCGCTTCAGGCGCTCGGCCAGTATGCCGCGAGTCACCCCCAGGAATCGGTGGCGGTGACCAAGGACCTGCTGGAGGTGGCGCAGGGCGCGCGCGAGCCGATGGTGCGCGCCGCCGCGCTGGGCGCGATCAACGTCGAGCAGGCGGGCGCCCCCGGCCTGCAGGCCCTGGGCGGCCTGGTCCAGCGCGACGCCGACGGCGGGGTGCGCATCGCCGCCGCCGAAGCCCTGGGCGGGGTGCGTGCCGCCGACCGCGGCGCCGCGCTGACCGTCATGGAGGCCGCCTACCGGCAGGAGCCCGACGAAGCCGTACGCCGCTCGCTGATCTACAACATCGTGCGCGCGGGCCGCTCCGACGCCGCCGCCGCGCTCGACCGCATCGCCGCGCTCGACCCCAAGCTCGCCCCCGATATCCAGGATTACCTGGAGATCCTCAAGGCCGGGGAGACCGACCCCAATCGCATCTTCCAGGAGAAGACCAACCGCGACAACGCCCGCATGCCCGAGGAGGTCGAGCTCCCCGCCCCCGGCGAGCATTGACGAGGGGCCAGGGGCCAGGGGCGAGGGATCAGGGGGCGGGGGCGAGGGATCAGGGGGCAGGCGGCAGGCACGTACGCCCCGACAACGCGTGCTTCCGCGCTGCCAATTCCTGCGCGAGATTTCTTGCCCCCCACACCCCCGCGCGTATAATCCACGGTTCGGCTCTCGCGCCCGCGGGGAGACCGCCCGCATCTCCACGGAACCTACGGCGTACCCCCCAGGACCTCCAAACGTCGAAACCGCCAAACCGCCAAACCTCGAAACCGCCAAACCCGCGCGGCCGTCGTCTCCTGCCGGCAGCTCCGCTTGGCGGGCCGCCGCGATCGACACCCCAACCCTTCGAGGATTCCGCCATGGCCGACATGGATGAAATCGACTACGAAGTCTTCGGCGACGACATGCAGTACATCGAGATCGAGCTCGATCCCGACGAGGCGGCGGTCGCCGAAGCCGGCGGCATGATGTTCATGGAAAACGGCATCGAGATGGAGACGATCTTCGGCGACGGCTCCAAGCAGCAGAAACAGAGCGGCTTCATGGGCGCGCTGCTCAGCGCCGGCAAGCGCCTGATCACCGGCGAGTCCCTCTTCATGACCATCTTCATCAACAAGGGCCAGGGCAAGAAGCGCGTCGCCTTCGCCGCGCCCTATCCCGGCAAGATCGTGCCCGCCCACCTCAGCGAAATGGGCGGCGAGTTGATCTGCCAGAAAGAGTCCTTCCTCTGCGCCGCCAAGGGCGTCTCCATCGGGATCGCCTTCCAGAAGAAGTTCGGCGTCGGCCTCTTCGGCGGCGAGGGCTTCATCATGCAGCGCCTGACCGGCGACGGCTGGGCCTTCATGCACGCGGGCGGCACGGTCGCCACCCGCGACCTGCGCCCCGGCGAGCGCCTGCGCGTGGACCCCGGCTGCATCGTCGCCTTCCAGCCCAGCGTCGGCTACGACATCCAGATGGTCAAGGGCATCAAGTCCGCCCTCTTCGGCGGCGAAGGCCTCTTCTTCGCCACCCTGACCGGCCCCGGCCGCGTCTGGCTCCAGTCCATCCCCTTCAGCCGCCTCGCCGGCCGCATCTACGCCGCCGCGCCCCAGCAGGGCGGCCGCCACGAGGCCGGGTCCATCCTCGGCGGGCTCGGCAGCCTCATCCAGGGCGAATAACCTGCGACCGCGCCCGCGCCCGCGCGGGCCGTGTCGTCGATAGCGAGTACGTTTCCTACGGAGTTGACATGAGTGCGCTTGCAGGCCCCTTGTCGTCCTCGATCGGCAAGAAGGCCGTCATGGCGGTGACCGGCGTCGTCCTCTTCGGCTTCGTCGTCGGCCACCTGCTCGGCAACCTCCAGATCTTCATTCCCGACCACGGCGCCAAGCTCAACGCCTACGCCGAATTCCTCCATCACAACGTCGGTCCGCTGTGGATCGCCCGCCTCATCCTCCTGGGCGCGGTCTTCCTCCACATCGGGACCGCGGTCGCCCTCTGGCTCGACAACCGCGCCGCCCGCCCCATCCCCTACGGCCACAAGGCCTGGCGCAAGGCGAGCTACTCCTCCCGCACCATGATGGTCAGCGGCCCCATCATCGCCCTCTTCGTCTTGTACCACCTCTCGCACCTCACCTGGGGCGCCACGCATCCGTCCTTCCAGCCGCTCGACGTCTACCACAACGTCGTCGCCGGCTTCTCCTCCACGCCGGCGGCGCTCGCCTACATCGCGGCCATGCTCCTCCTCGGCAGCCACCTGGCGCACGGCCTCTGGAGCATGTGCCAGACCGTCGGCCTCAACCATCCCCGGTATACCCCCTGGCTGCGCGCCCTCTCGGTGCTCGTCGGCTGGGGCCTCGCCCTCGGCAACATCTCCATCCCCCTCGCCGTCATGGCCGGCGTGATTCGTTCGTAGGAGCGACCCGGCGGGTCGCCCCCACTCGAATATTCCCTCAGAGGAGCCCACGACCTTGCAACTCGTCGCCAACTGCCCGACCGGGCCGATCGAAAACCGCTGGGACAAGTACCGCTTCGACCTCAAACTCGTCAACCCCGCCAACAAGCGGAAGTACACCATCCTCGTCGTCGGCTCCGGCCTCGCCGGCGCCTCCGCCGCCGCCACCTTCGGCGAGCTCGGCTACAACGTCCGCTGCTTCTGCTACCAGGACTCCCCGCGCCGCGCCCACTCCATCGCCGCCCAGGGCGGCATCAACGCCGCCAAGAACTACCAGAACGACGGCGACTCCGTCTACCGCCTCTTCTACGACACCGTCAAGGGCGGCGACTTCCGCGCCCGTGAGTCGAACGTCTACCGCCTCGCCCAGATCTCGGTCGCCATCATCGACCAGTGCGTCGCTCAGGGCGTCCCCTTCGCCCGCGAATACGGCGGCCTGCTCGCCAACCGCTCCTTCGGCGGCGCCCAGGTCTCCCGCACCTTCTACGCCCGCGGCCAGACCGGCCAGCAGCTCCTGATCGGCGCCTACCAGGCCCTCGAACGCCAGATCGGCGCCGGCAAGGTCGCCATGTTCCCGCGCACCGAAATGCTCGACGTCGTCGTCGCCAACGGCGTCGCCCGCGGCATCGTCGTGCGCGACCTGGTGTCAGGTAAAGTCGACGTCCAGCTCGGCGACGCCGTGGTCCTCGCCACCGGCGGCTACGGCAACGCCTTCTACCTCTCGACCAACGCCAAGGGCTGCAACGTCACCGCCATCTGGCGCGCCTACAAGCGCGGCGCCGGCTTCGGCAACCCCTGCTTCACCCAGATCCACCCTACCTGCATCCCGGTCAGCGGCGACCACCAGTCCAAGCTCACCCTCATGTCCGAGTCGCTGCGCAACGACGGCCGCGTCTGGGTCCCGGTCAAGCCCGGCGACGCCCGCCATCCCGGGCAAATCCCCGATGCCGAACGCGACTACTACCTCGAACGCCGCTACCCCGCCTTCGGCAACCTCGTCCCGCGCGACGTCGCCTCCCGCGCCGCCAAGGCCGTCTGTGACGAAGGCCGCGGCGTCGGGCCCGGCGGCCGCGGCGTCTACCTCGACTTCGCCGACGCCATCAAGCGCCTCGGCGAGGACGCCATCCGCGAAAAATACGGCAACCTCTTCGAGATGTACGAGCGCATCACCGACGAGAACGGCTACCAGCGCCCGATGCGCATCTACCCCGCCGTCCACTACGCCATGGGCGGCCTCTGGGTCGATTACAACCTCCAGACCACCATCCCCGGCCTCTTCTGCCTCGGCGAGGCCAATTTCTCCGACCACGGCGCCAATCGTCTCGGCGCCTCCGCCCTCATGCAGGGCCTCGCCGACGGCTACTTCATCGTCCCCTACACCATCGGCCAGTACCTCGCCACCAGCAAGCTCGAGAAGCTCGACCCCGCTCACGCCGACTGCCGCCGGACCCGCGACGAAGCCGAAGCGCGCCTGCGCAAGCTCCTCGCCGTCAACGGCAAGCGCACCGTCGATTCCTTCCACAAGGAGCTCGGCAAGACCCTGTGGGAGAACTGCGGCATGGCGCGCAACGAAAAGGGCCTGAAGAGCGCCCTGGCGCGCATCCCGCAGCTGCGCGACGAGTTCTGGAAGGACGTACGCGTGCTCGGTTCGGGCGAAGACCTTAACCAATCCCTGGAGAAGGCCGGCCGCGTCGCCGACTTCCTCGAGTTCGGCGAACTCCTCTGCCTCGACGCCCTCGAACGCCGCGAGTCCTGCGGCGGGCACTTCCGCGAGGAATTCTCGACTCCGGAGGGCGAGGCGGCGCGCGACGACCAGAATTTCTGCCACGCCGCGGTCTGGGAACACCAGGGTCCCGCGACCAAGCCGATCCGCCACGTCGAGCCCCTGACCTTCGACTACGTCCACCCCTCGCAGCGGAGCTATAAATAACATGTCCGGAACCATGAATCTCACGCTCACCGTCTGGCGCCAGAAGAACGCCCAGGACAGCGGGCGCTTCGTCACCTACCCGGCCTCCGGCATCTCGCCGGACATGTCCTTCCTGGAGATGCTCGACATCGTCAACGAAGGCCTGATCGCCAAGGGCGAAGAGCCGATCGCCTTCGACCATGACTGCCGCGAGGGCATCTGCGGGACCTGCGGCGTGGTGATCAACGGCCTGCCGCACGGCCCGATGTCCGCCACCACCACCTGTCAGCTTCATATGCGCAAGTTCCGCGACGGGGACACGATCACGATCGAGCCCTGGCGCGCCCAGGCGTTTCCCGTGGTGCGCGATCTCATCGTGGACCGCTCCGCCTTCGACCGCATCATCGCGGCCGGCGGGTACATCGGGGTCTCCACCGGCAGCGCGCCCGACGGCAACGCCCTGCCGATCGCCAAGCAGAACTCCGAACTCGCCATGGACGCCGCCGCGTGCATCGGCTGCGCCGCCTGCGTCGCCGCCTGCCCGAACGCCTCCGCCATGCTCTTCGTCTCCGCCAAGGTCTCCCATCTCGGGTTGTTGCCGCAGGGCCAGCCCGAGCGCAAGCAGCGCGTGCTCAGGATGGTGTCGCGCATGGACGCCGAGGGCTTCGGCAAGTGCACGAACACGCTGGAGTGCGAGGCCGCCTGCCCCAAGGAGATCTCGGTCGAGTTCATCGCGCGCATGAATCGCGACTACCTGTACGCGAGCGTCGCCGACCGGCCGGAGTCGAAGAAGGCCAACGTGGCGGGGTAGGGGTGGGCGCCGCCGTCGTCGCGCAGCATCGCACCGCCACCCGGCGCCGCAGACGCGCGTGCCCCCCCAGGCCCTTCCTCCGCTCGCAGGTCCGCGCCGCATGAAGCTCTCCGTGATCGTCCCGGCCTACAATGAAGCCCGCACGATCCGGACGCTGATCGCGCGCGTGCTCGACGTCCAGCTCGACAAGGAGGTGCTGGTCGTCGACGACGGCTCCACCGACGGCACGCGGGAGATCCTCCGGCAAATCACGCATCCGCAGCTCCGCGTGCTTTTTCACGAACGCAACCAGGGCAAAGGGGCCGCCGTCCGCACCGGCATCCAGGCCGCGGCCGGCGAGATCGTCCTGATCCAGGACGCCGACCTCGAGTACGACCCCCGGGAATACCCTCAACTCATCCGCCCGATCGAGGACGGCACCGCGGACGTCGTCTACGGCTCCCGCTTCCTCGGCTCCCCGCGCCGCGTCCTCTACTTCTGGCACTACCTCGCCAACCGCTTCCTGACCCTCCTCTGCAACGCCTGCACCGACCTGACCTTCACCGACATGGAAACCTGCTACAAGGTCTTCCGCGCCGATGTGATCAAGGCCATTCCCCTGCGCGCCGACGGGTTCGATTTCGAGCCGGAAATCACCGCGAAAGTCGCGAAAATGGGCTGTCGCATCTACGAGGTCGGCATCTCCTACCGCGGGCGCGACTACAGCGAAGGCAAGAAAATCCGCTGGTATCACGGGTTCCAGGCGATCTGGACGCTCGTGAAATTCTCCCTCGTGGACGATCTCGAAAGCGTCGGTCCGGAGTACGAAACCCTGCGCGTCATGTCCCGGCTGCGCCGGTACAACGAGTGGCTGTGGCGCCGCATCCGGCCGTACATCGGACAGCGCATCCTCGAGATCGGCGCGGGGACCGGCACCTTCACGAGCTACCTCCTCGGCCGCGAGTTCGTCGCCGCCACCGACATCAATCCGCACTACATCCGCATCCTGCGCACCCGCGTCCGCCCGGACGAGGCCCTGGTCGATCAGCTCGACGTCAACCAGCTCGGCGCCACGCCCCTCTGGGAACGCCGGTTCGACACCGTCATCTGCATGAACCTCGTCGAGCACGTGGAGCGCGACGAGGAACTCCTGCGTGCGGCCTGCGAGCGCATGCCGCCCGGCTGCCGCATGATCATCCTGGTCCCGGCTCACCCGTTTCTCTTCGGCTCGCTCGATCGCGCGGTCGGACACTTCCGGCGCTACTCGCGCGCCGACCTCACCGCCAAGATCCAGGCGGCCGGCTTCGAGCTCGAACACCTCTCCTCCTTCAACGTCTTCGGTATGGCCGGCTGGTTCGTCAACGGCCGTATCCTGCGCCGCCGCCGTGTCCCGCTTTTCCAGGCGCGCATCTTCGATCTCCTGGTGCCGCTCTTGCGCTGGGAGGAGCTCCTCGCTCCCGCCATCGGCATCAGCCTCATCGCCGTGGCGCGCAAGCGACCATGACCCCCCCGCCGCCGCCGGCCTCCGCGCCGGAGCCTGCCCCGGTGAGCAGTGGCGCCGCCGCCGCCGCTGCCGCCGCTGCCGCTGCCGCTGACCGGCGCGCCGCGCCCCCGCCCGGGACCCCGCCGATCGCGCCACGAACCTTCGCTCGGCTGCGCGATCCGCTCCTCGCCCTTCATCTCGCGCTCCTCACGGCGTGGTTTCTCGCCGCCCACCTGAACGTCCAGGTCGGCCTCTGCTACGACCACGGCAAGGATCTCCATCTCTACGATCGCGTCGCTCAGGGAGATGCCCCATATCGCGACTTCCAGTGGATCTACGGACCGCTCATGCCGTACGTCTACGGCGCGGCCTTCCGGTGCTTCGGCGCCTCGATCGCCGTCGCGCGCAACCTCTACCTGCTCCTGCTCGCCGCCGGGGCGGGGGTCCTCTTCCTCGCCTGCCGGCGCACGAACGGCGCGCTCGCGGCCCACGCCGCGGCGGTTCTCGCGCTGCTCTGGGGCGGACCCCCGCACACCTACAACCAGGTCGCGCAGGTGCTCCTCGCCGCGCTCGGGGTCCGCGGGCTTCTGGCCGCCGCCGCCGCCGAGTCCCTCGCGGTCCGGACACTCGCGGGGGTCTTCCTGCCCGGGCTGCTCGTCGGGCTGGTCAAGTGGAACAACGGCCTCGCCTGGATCGCCGCCGCCTGGCTCGCCCTCCTGCTCCGCCTCTTCCTCGTCCCGCACGCCCCGGCCGCGTTCCAGCGCCAGGTGCGACACCTGACCCTGGCCGCCCTCGCGAGCGGCGGCGCGCTCTGCGGTATTCTGCTGAGTTGCTACTTCGCGGCGCCGCCTGAACTCCGCAGCTTCTCCTTCGGCGGGCGCACCCTCTACGGCGCGCGCGGCTCGCCCCTCGCCTCCCTGCTCGCCCTCCCGCGCGCGCTTCCTGACGCCCTCCGCGACCCCGCGACGGCGGTCGATCTCCTCCTCTCCCCGGTCCGCGTTCTCCCGTGCCTCTTCGCCGTCGCCTGGATCGCCGGTGCGGTCTGGGCGCTCTGCAAGGCGCGTCCCGGGCGTGTCTGGGAGCGGGAAGAGGCCGGGCTCTTCGTGCTCTGGGTGTTCGCCATCCCCCTCGCCCATGAGTTTCTCAGCGTGGGCTCGGTCTATACCCTCGCCGATCTCGTACTGCCGGCCCTGCTGGCCTTCGCGCTCGGTCTCGGTCGCCGCCTCCTCCGCGCCGGCCTCCCGGAACGCCTGCGCACCCGCCTCGCGCCCGCCCTCGCCGGCGCCTGGCTGCTGCTCTCCACGGGGGCCGTCCTCCTGCACACCCGCGCCCCGTACGCCTGCGCGCTCACGGCCCTCTCCGCCCCGCGCGGCGGGGGAGTCCGCGTGATCTCCCCCCGCCAGCGCGAGGAACTCGACGCCACCAGCGCCTGCCTGCGCCGGCTCACCGCGCCGGGCGAGCCGGTCGCCGTGCTGGCGTACGACATGCAATACTCCTTCCTCGCCGAGCGACCGTCCCCCTTCCCCGTCTACCTGATGTCCGCGTTCGAGTTCGACGACGCCGCCGAGTCGGACCTGATCTCGCGCCTCGACCGGGGCCCGGTGCGCTGCCTCATGGTGACGAACAACAGCATGAACTTTCATCCCAGCGATGGCGTGCTGGGCTACAATCACCTGCTGCGCTTCTCGGCGTGGGTCGCGGAACACTACGAGCCCGTGGCGGCCTTCGGCTTTGGGCCGTGGGAGGCCTTCCCGCCGCACTACGATCACCAGCAGTCGATCGTCTACTGGCGTAAGGGCATTCCCCGGCCGGAGGGACTGCCGTGGTAGCGGAACTGCGGGCCGCGGAGGGCGTGGCGCCGGCGGCGGACGTGGCCGCGATCGGCCCCTCGTTGCGTGTCGTGCGGTGGGCGGTGGTCGGCCTGCTGCTCGCCGCCGCCGCGACCGTCGGGGTCTGGGAGCGTGTACGCGCGGGGGAGGAAATCGAGATGGATCGGGCGCTCTACGCGGTCGCGGCCGCGCGTGCCCCCTGGCTTGCCGGCATGTACGGTACCTGGGGGCAGGCCGCCGAGTCCGAGGGCAACTTCGGCATGGCGCGCGCCTGCTATGACCAGGTGTTGACCCTACTGCCGGGCCATCCCGGAACCGCCCTGGCCCGCGCGCGGCTCCTGCTCCGGAGCGGGGCGCCGCTGGGGGCGGCGGAGTGCGCGGCGATCGGCGGCGACCTGGCCGTGGCGGCGCGGGGCATCCGCTACCAGGCGCTCCTGCTCTCCAGCGACGACGCCGGTCCGGCGCCGGCGACCGCGGCCCTGCTCCGGGAGCTTGCCGACCTGGAGCGCGAGCTCGTCGTCCGGCTGGAGGCGGGGGCGGGAGCGGGCGGCTCCTGACCTCGCGCAGAGGGTGCATGTCCGGTATTGCGCAGGCCGTCCGCCGTAGGGGCGGTTCGCGAACCGCCCCTACGAACGCGCGCTAGCGGCCCGAATCGCGTGAAGACGGGGCGCAGGCGGCGCCCCGCCCCGGCCCGCACTGCCGGACATGCACCCTCGCGCAGAATTCGCATTGCCCCCGCCGGGGGGGCGCGCTAGAATGCGGCGAACCCAACTTCCTCCGGAGGAATCTCCGCATGCAACCCTCCCCTCGGCGAGGCGTCCCCGTCGTCGGTGTCGGTGCGGCCTGTGCCGCGCTGTTCCTTTTCGGCAGCATGGCGCTGGCGCAGGAGAAGTACCGGCCGATCCGGCTGAGCATCGGCGTGAAGGGGCTGACCATGCCGGACACGCGGGACCGGCTGGTGAAGGCGCTCAAGGCGCTGGATGGCGTCGACGGCTGCTCCACGGAGCCCGAGAAGGTACTGGTACAGCTCCGCGCGGAGCGCACGCTGCGGCTGGCGCAGGTCATCGCTACGGTGAAGGCCTTGTCGACGCCCGAGAAGCCGCTGGTGGTGGACGTGGAGGGTGTGGTACTCGCGGATCCCTGCCGGCTGACGCTGACGGGGCTGGGCGGAGCGAAGGACGAAGGGGTGCTGGCGGCGCTCAAGGCGGCGCCCAACGTCGACAAAGTGGAGAAGGTCGAGGCCGCTCCGGCGGCCGCGGCGCCGCCGCCTGCGGATGCGCCGCCTGGCGACGCGCCGCCCGCGGATGGCGCGGCGCCGGCGCCGGCTGTCGATCCGGGCGCGGCGCCGGCGAAGCCGAAGGACGTGCCCACGCGCTGGAGCGTGACCTTCCTGGGTGCGAAGGGCGCGAAGATCGGGGAGATCGTTGGGGCGCTGAAGTCGGCGCTGGGCGTGGCGGAGGGCGGTCCGGTGCCGGCGGTAGCGGACGTGGCCTGGACGGCGCCGAAGCGACCGGTGGAGAAGCGGCCGACGCCGTCCCGTCCCCCCGCGGGCGGGAGCGGCTGAGGCGGCGGCAGTGGCTGAGGCGGCGGCCGTTAGGCCGTCGCGCCCGCCGTGCGCGGGCGCTTACTCCATCAACCCCCGCACATACTCCCCGAACTCGCGCTCGGCGCTCCGCAGGTCGACACCTTCCCACGCACGCGTGAATGCCTCCTGCGCGGGCACGCCTCCCTCCCGCCGCGCGCCGCGCTCCCGCAGTTCGCGCAGGTAGCGCTCGAAGGCCGCCCGCGCCCGGGGGGACTTCCCGCTCATGCACCAGTGCACCATGGCCGCCGCTTGCGCGTAGCGCAACGCCGTCGCCGCCGGCGGATCCGCGTAGAAGTCCGCACGACGCATGCCCGCCAGGCGGTCGAAAGGAATCGGGGGATTGCCGGAGTCGAGCCACAGCTTGAGCCAGCTCAGGCGGGCCGCGGGTACGGCCAGTGCCGCGTCGCCCGACCCCGTGGCGGCAGCGACTTCAGCCAGACCCTCGTCGAGCCACACCGGCGGATCGGGGACCAGGAGGTGCAGGATCATGTGCATGCCTTCGTGCCGCAAGGTCTGCCGGTAAGTGAAAATACCCAGGTATTACTGATTGCCGGCGGCGTCAAGTATCTGTTTATTGAAGCAGAGCCTAACCAAATTATGGCTGACGGCCACAGCACTTCAGCGATTATTGTGAGAACGGAAGATGAATTTAATAACCGCGTGCCGGAAATCAAGATAGAGTTTTCTTTGGCTAAAAACTTAGGCTCATTGAACAGTTCTAATGTTT
>JACRIP010000064.1 GCA_016220045.1 Planctomycetota bacterium | reverse complement strand
TAACCATCGGCCACTCCAAGGGGTTCGAGTACTCGATCTCGGACGGCGTGTTCAGCGGCAAGCGGCCGTTCAAGAAGGATGAGGCGAAGGCCGATGCCGGTTGCGATTACCTCCAGATCAGCGCAGCGATCTCCCCCGGCAACAGCGGCGGCCCGCTGTTCAATCTCCGCGGAGAGGTGGTCGGAGTCAATACCTTTGGGATGGTCGGCGGACACGCCCAGAGCCTCAACTTCTCCCTGCCCATCAACGAGGTCAAGGCGCGACTCGGGGAAACTACCGATCATTCGGTAGAAGAGGCCGTCCGCGAGGGGGGCAAGCACTCGGTCGCGGACCTCGTGCGCGCCGGCGAGGCCGCGCTCGCGCAGGGGGCCGACGAGGTCGCCCTCGAGTATTTCACCGAGGCGTACGAGAAGGACCCCAAGAACCTGGCGGTGCTCGTCGGGCACGGCGACGCGCTCCATGAGGTCGGCATGGACTACGCGGCGCGCGAACGTTTCGATGCGGCGCTCGAGCTCGATCCGGAAAACGCTCGCGCCCGCCTCGGACTGGGATGGTCCTACGCCGGCATTGAAGACTGGCCGAGGGCCGTCCTCGCGTTCCGCGAGTGCCTGCGCCGCAGCCCCGCGGCCCTGCACCCGAACGTCGGCTACGCCCAGTGCCTCTGCGCCCTCGGCCGCGCCAAGGAGGGCGCCGCCCGCCTCGCGACGACCACGTTCGCGTGGTCGAAAAAGACCTCGGCGGACGAGGGCCGCGCCATCATCCGCGCCATCAGCATCTACGCGGCGGCCGGCGATCGCCCCAAAGCGGACGAACTGATCAAACAGATTCCGGCGGACGCCGTCCCGGAGTGCGTGCGCCAGGGGCTCCGCGGCCTCGTCGCCTTCCTTTCCGGGAACCCGAAGGAGGCCAGCGACCTGCTCTCCAAGGCGGTCGAAACGGGGGTGACCAGTCTCTACATCCGTTGCGTTCTCGCCGAGTCCTTCCGCCAGCAGAAGGAATGGGATCAGTCGATTGCCGCGTATCGCGCGTGCATGCGGCGCGGCGACTGGTACTACCCCGCGCTCAAGGGCCTGGCGCGCCTCTACGACGATCGTAAGCTCCTCGAAGAAGCCATTGGACTCTATCGGATCTGCGTCAGTCTCTATCCTACCGACCTGGAGGCCAACATCCGCCTCTCCCAGATCCTGCGCGAACATGGCCTGGCCGCAGAGGCCATTCCCTTCCTTGAATCCGCGTTGCAGCGCGCGCCCAATTATCGCGCCGCGAAAATCGCGCTCGGCGAGGCGTATGCGGACGCCGGTCAGCGCGAGAAGGCGTGCGACCTGCTGACGCCCATCGCGACCGGGAATCCTCCCGACCCCACCGCCATCATTGCCCTCGCTGCCGTCTATCTGGAACAGGGCCGCGCCGGCGACGCCATGGACCTGCTCGCCAAGACCCGCACCGCCGGTCACCTCTTCGCCCGCAAGCTGGTCCTGTTCGGCCTCGCCCTCTTCAAGAAGGACAACTTTGCCGCCGCGGCCGCCGCGTACGAGGAAGCCGTCGCGCTCGACCCCGAAGAGGGCGCCTATCGCCTGCTGCGCGGGGTCGCCTACCTGAATGCCGATCCCACGATCGGCCGCGCGGCCCTGAATGCGTACGTCGACTGGGCGCTCGCACGTCCCGAGGAGGCCCGGCGCGTGAACGAAGCCCAGCGCATCCTCCAGTCGTTGCGCCGCTGACGCCGGGCTCGTAGGACCGCGGACCCCGCCTTCCGCCGCGGACACCCGCCCCGCGGACACCCGTCCCACGGACGCTCGCCCCCCGCGTCCACCAACCTGCCGCCCGTCCCGGTTCCGCCCGCCCTCTCGCCGCGCGCTCCCCCCCTCGCCCCCCCCCCCCCGCGCGTCCAGATTCTACCCGCGCGTTCCCTCCGGAAACGTCGTCGCGCCGGCGCGCGCACGATCCTGGCCGCGCGCGACTCGCCCCCGGCCCTTCCGAAGTTCCGCCGCTCGCGCGAGTTCTGAATTTGTTCATCCGCTTCAAATGATCAGGCTGAATATCGGCATCCCGCGTGCTGCGGACCGTCGTCGCGCACGCCGTAGTGCGGTGCGCCCGCGCCGGCGGGGCGGGCACAACGCCTGCCCCCACAAGCGGGTGCGACGCTCCGCCTCGAGCTTGAACCTCCCCGAGGCTTGTCGGCGGCGCCGGAACGGGTTGCGTTGCTGCGCGTGGCGGTCGCGTGTGGGGCCGGGCCTCAGGCCTGCGCCGAACGGCCGACTCCGCGCGCGGCGTTTGACTGGATCGGGTCTTCACAGGAGGAGGCCGACATGCTGCGCGGAACCAAGTCCCACCTGGAGTACGTGCGCGAAGTCTGGGGCGACGTCGCGAATTACGTGCGCAACGTCTGGGGGCCCGAGGCGGAGTTCGACCTGGTCGGCAGGAGTTGCCTGATCCATCTGGATCGTCCCGACCCGGCCGCCCGGCGTGAGCGGATCGACCAGTTCGCGGCGCGCACGGCTGAGCTTGCTCATGCGGATTGTCCCCTATGTCGCGAAATGGCTGACCTTGGCGGCGACGAGGTCTTTGACCGCGAAGCGGCCCCGCAGGGCGGCCCGCGTCCGGAGCGCGCCGCCATGCGCGCGAACGCCGACACCGAGAGCGCCACGGCGAGCACCGGCCGTGCGGGGGCGGAGGGCGCTCCGGCGACTGCGGGTCGCACACGGGCGGGGGGAGGGGCGCCGACCGCGGGCCATGCGCCGGCCGCCGGCGCGGCGGCAGCCCGCGCGGGCGGGGACGGCGGAGCGACCGGAGCGATCGCCGACGACCTGGTTCGCGATCTGCGCGCGGATGCCGGAGCGGAGATTCGTGCCACCTTGCTCCGCTGCGCTCCGGCCCTGGCCCGCGCGGCGGTCGCGTCGTCCCCCTCGTCGCCCGCTCGGGTCGGCTGCCGTGCGGCGGCGGACGGTCCTACGGACGGCGGCATGGCCGATGGCGGCGGCGACTTCGCCCGTGCCACGACCATCGGCTCCGCGGCCGCCGATCCGCTTGCGCTCCTCGCCGACGGCCTCGATGACGCCGAGGACGCGCCCTTCGATCTCGGCCCGTGGAGTCGCGCCGGAATCCGCTTCAAGTGCTTCGATCGCATGCCCCCGCGCATGGCGCGCCTCATTCTGCTCACCGTGCTGCGCTCGCACGCCGGCGAGTTGGAGGAGGATCTGCGGGCGGTCGCGCTGCCTGATCAGGACCTGGCCGCCGTGTGCCGTCTCGTGGCGCGCGCCGGCCTGGCGCCGGTGGCAGGGGAGGACGCGGGCGTCACCCCGCGGCCCGGTGCCGCCCGCCGACTTCGGCGTCGCCTCTTCGGGCTCGGCCGCTGGGCCGCCGCCAGCGAGACCGCGCTGGCGCGCTTGATCCCGGAGAAGATCGCCGACCTGCGCGACAAGCTCTCCCGTTTCGTCGCCCTGCTCGAGCAGGAGGCGGCGCCCCCGGCCGTCGGGCCGAACGCGCAGGCCCCGTCGCCGTCGGTCGCGGCGGCGGCGCCCAAGCCGTAAACCTGCCGCGCGGTCCCTCAGACGACTGCGCGTGGACCTCTCTCCCCACGAGGGGGCGGGACCATGCCCCTCGTCATCTCCCCGGCCCGGCGGGCCTGTGCGCCCGCCGGGCCCCCTCCCTTGCCGTCCCCGGGCGGCAAGGCGTCTCGGCCGGCCGCGGCGATCCTGGCCTTCGGCGTGCACGGCCGGTCCTGCACCCTGGCATTTGCCCCCGGAGGCGGCTAAACTATTGTCCATGCCGGATCCGGATGATCCTCGCCGCCCGCGCGCGCGACGTGGAGCACTCCCGCCGCGCGACGCGCTGATCCGCCCGCCTCACACGACAACGCGAATCGCCGCCCCAGGCAGACGGACCGTCCGCGATGCCTAGCACCTGTTGATCGGCCATCCGGCTCGTTTGTAGTTCCGCCTTCAGGCGGATCGATGGGCCACGTGCGATTCGGCTTCGGCGTAGGCTCCGCCTGAAGAGGCTGTCGCAACAGCCTCCGGCCGGGCCACCCCGGCGCGGACCCCCGTGTCCGCCCCGCCGGCTCACCGATTCCGCCTTCCCGGCGCCTCTTGCAATAGCCTCTTCAGGCGGAACGGCGAACGGGCGGGCCTTGCGAGCAGCACTCCCCGGCCGGGCAACGCTGCTCGCCCGATCGCGCTTGGCGTTGTAGCGCCGAATGGCCCGGTGCCGGACGACGGCAAACACCCGGTCGCGCAGACGCGCCACGAGAGTCCTCGGCCGCCGCGTTTCGCCGCGGCCGAGCGCGAACGCGCGCCGTTCACCGCCTGCCGAAAGGAATCGATCGATGGCCCGCACTCCCTCCGTCATGGTGGCGCTCGGTACGCCCGCGCCCGCTTTCGCCCTGCCGGACCCGCGTACGGGAAAGACCGTATGTCTCGCCGACTTCGCCGGCAAGCGCGCGTTCCTCGTCATGTTCATCTGCAACCACTGCCCCTACGTGAAGCACATCGCGGCGGGCCTCACGCAACTGGGCAAGGACTACGAGGAAAGCGACGCGGCGCTGGTGGCGATCAACGCCAACGACGCCGTCGCCTACCCCGATGACGCGCCCGACAAGATGGCGGAGGAGGCGCGCGCGCGCGACTACCGCTTCCCCTACCTCTTCGATGCCACGCAGGAGGTCGCCCGCGCCCACGGCGCCGCCTGTACGCCGGACTTCTTCGTCTACGACGCCGCGCGGCGCCTGGTCTACCGCGGGCAGTTCGACGCCAGCCGGCGCGACACGCCGATCCCCGTGACCGGAGGCGACGTGCGCGCCGCGCTCACGGCGGTGCTCGCCGGGCGCGCGCCGGCCGCCGCACAGTTCCCGAGCCTGGGCTGCAACGTGAAGTGGCGCGAGGCGTGAGTGGCGGGATCGCAGCCGGCGCGCCGGCCCGTGCGCGCGACGCCAACTGCTCCCGCGCTATCCCTTGACAGCCGCCCCTTGCCGCCAGTAGAGTTCCGGTCGGACCTGTCCACTCCGCCCCGGAGGCCCCGCCGCACCGCCTGGAGGCCGCCGTCGCTCATGGAATCACCTGATCTCGCTCCGCCCCTTCCGCCCACCCCACCCGCTCCGCCCCCCCAACGGGCTCCCGGCGTGCGCCTGCGCTTCGACGGCCCGTGCGCCCGCATCACCCTCGCCGCCCCGCCCCTCCACATCCTCGATCTCGAGACCATCCAGGACCTCGCCGGCGCCCTCGCCGTCGTCGAACGCCGCGGTACCGTCTCGGTCCTGATCCTCGATGCGGAAGGAGACCGCGCCTTCTCCGCCGGCGTCGATATCCGCGACCACACCCCCGACAAGATCCGGCCGATGCTCGCCGGGTTCCACGGCGTGCTGCGCCAACTGCTCGACCTCTCCGCCGTTTCCGTCGCCGTCGTGCGCGGCCCCGCGCTCGGCGGCGGCTGCGAGCTCGCCCTCGCCTGCGACCTGGTCCTCGCCGCCGAAGCGGCGCGTTTCGGCCAGCCGGAAATCGACGTCGGCTGCTTCCCGCCCGGCGCCGCCGTGCTCCTGCCGCGCATCGTCGGGCGCCACCTCGCCGCCGAACTGCTGCTCACCGGCCGGCCCGTGACCGCCCGTCGCGCCGCCGAGCTCGGACTGGTCAACCGCGTGCTCCCCGCCGCCGAGCTCGCCGCCGCGGTCGAGGAGCTCGCCGCCGTGCTCGCCGCGAAGAGCCCCGCCGTGCTCCGGATCGCCCGCGCCGCGCTCCGCGCCGGAGGCGAGGGCGACCTCCCGACCGCCTTCCGCGCCGTCGAATCCATCTACATGGAAGACCTTGCATGCTGCCCGGACCTCGCCGAGGGTGTCGCCGCCTTCCTGGAAAAGCGCCCCCCGCGCTGGTCCTCCTCCGAACCTGCCGGGAGCCCGCCGTGACCACCGACCGGCAGGTCGCCCGCGCCGAGGCCGGCGCCCCCGCCGCCGCTGCCTCCTCCGCAACCGGCTCCTCCGGGGTGCGCGAGCCCGCGGCCCTCATCGGCGGCGGCGCCCCGGCCCCCGCCCGCTCCCACGACCTCTTCGGCGCCGACTACCTGCACTTCTATCGCCCCATCCTCACGCCCGAACGCACCGCGCGCGAAGTCGACTTCCTCCAGCGCGTGCTCGGGCTTTGCCCTGAGGACCGCGTGCTCGACCTCTGCTGCGGCCACGGTCGCCACGCGATCGCCCTCGCCGCGCGCGGCTACCGCGTGACCGGCGTGGACCTCTCCGCGCCCGCCGTCGCCCTCGCCCGCCGCGCTGCCCGCGCCGCCGGTGTCGCCGACCGCATCCGCTTCGTGCGCGGCGACATGCGCCGCCCGCCGGTCGCCGACGGCCCCTACCACGCCGTCGTCAACCTCTTCTCCAGCTTCGGCTACTTCGACGACGCCGCCAACGCCGAGCTCCTCCGCCGCCTCTTCGCCGCGCTCCGCCCCGGCGGCCGCCTCCTGCTCGACCTGCGCAATCGCGAGCACTGGGTGCGCCATCCCCACCCCGTCCACTGCCGCGAAATCGGCTCGGACCTCTTCGTCGATTTCAGCGAGTTCGACCCCCTCGTCGGTCGCCTCGCCGTGCGCCGCCTCTTCGTCCGCGCCGGCCGCCGCCGTGAAGTCCGCCTCTCCTTCCGCCTCTACGCCTACACCGAACTCCGCGACCTGCTCGCGGCCATCGGCTTCTCCGACCTCCAGGTCTGGGGTGGCTTCGGCGAACCCTACTCCTGTGACGCGGAGCGTATGATCGTCGCCGCCCGCCGGCCGCTCTCGGCGCCCCGCGCCGACGCCGCCCGCTCCGCGCCTCCGCCCGCCCGTCGCCGCGCCCGCGCGGTCTTGACCCACCCCGATTCGCGAGGTTGATTCGTGCTGAACGCCGACCTCTCGCCGCTTCCGCCCGACGTCGCCCAGCGCCTCCGCCCGTTCGTCGCGGAGCTGGAGCGCCGCTTCCCCTCCGGCCTGCTCTCGATCACCGTCTCGGGCGTCGCGCTGACGCCGGACTACGCCCCGGGTGCGTCCGAGGTTAATACCCTACTCATGTTCGAAGCGGTCACGCCCGAGATCCTCGAGCAGCTCGCCGCGCTCGGGCCGGTCCACGGCCGCCGCATGGTGGCCGCCCCGCTGGTGCTGACCCCCGAATTCGTCACGAACGGCCGGGATGCATTCCCGGTGGAGCTCTTGAACCTGCAGCTCTGCCACCGCACGGTCGCCGGGCCGGATCCGGTCGGGGCCCTCGCGATCGACGCCGCGCACCTGCGCCTGCAGAGCGAGCGCGAGATGCGCGGCGACGTCCTGGCCCTGCGCGAGAACTTCATCCGCGCCGGTGACGATCCGCGCGCGCTCGCGGAGGCGCTGGCCGAGGCCTTCGCCGGCGATCTGGCCGCCTTCCGGGCCATTCTGCACCTGCTCGGGCGCCCGGTGCCGCAAGCAGCGCGGCCGACGCTGCGGGCCCTGGCGGAGGCCTTCGGAGTGGATGCCGCCGTGCTCGAGGAGGTCGAGGAGATCGTCCGCAAGGACCTGCGCGTGGACGTGGATCGTCTCAAGCGCCTCTACCTCGCGTTCTATGGCATCGTCGGCGCCGTCGCGGTGCGCCTCGACGCGCTCGCCCTCCCCGCTCCGGGAGCCCCCCGATGAGAGGCCCGTGCTGCTGCGAAGTCGCCGCCCTCCTGCTGTTCTTCGCCGCCCTCGTGCTCGGGCGCAGTCGCTGGCTCTTCTGGCGCATGCTCCTCCCCGGCCGGAACCCCTGGCGGACGCCCTGGGGCGGCGGCTGGGGCCGGCGCGTGCCGTTCCTCGGCCGGCCCGGATGCCGTCACCGTCGCCGCCGCTTCCTCTGGTAGGGCGTTCCCCCTCTCCCCATGCTCGTGCACTTCGATGGCCTCGTGCCGGGCGGGCGCTGCCCGTACCTGCCCGGTCGCGACTGGCGGCGCCACCTCCTGGTCGTGCTCGGCATGACCCCAGGCGAATACCTTGCCCTCCTCGATCAGGGGTATCGCCGTATGGGCCGGTACGTCTACCGGCCGCGCTGCGCCGGCTGCTCCGAGTGCCGGCCGCTCCGCATCCCCATCGCCGGCTTTCTCCCTTCCCGCACCCAGCGGCGCATCCGCCGCGCGAACGCCGACCTCGAGGTGACGGTCGGCGAGCCCGTGGCCGACGCGGAACGGGTCAAGCTGCACAACCGGCACGGCGGGGAACGCCTGAACAACCCGTCCATCGACCTCGCCGACTACGCGGAGATCTTCGCCGACTCGCCGGTGCCGACGGTCGAAGTCGCCTACCGCCTCGGCGGCCGCCTGGTCGCGCTCGCCATTCTCGACCGGCTTGGGGCCGCGCACTCCGCGGTCTACACCTTCTTCGACCCCGACCTGTCCGCGCGCTCCCTCGGCACGTACAGCGTTCTGTGGCAGATCGAGCACGCGCGCGCCGCCGGCGCCGCCTGGTTGCACCTGGGGTTCCACGTGGCCGGCTCGACGACGATGGTCTACAAGGCCAACTTCCGCCCCTGCGAGAAGCTCGACGTGGACGGCGTCTGGAAGCCCTTCCGCGGCGCTCCGTCCTCCGCGCGCCCGGGCGCCGGGGCGTAGGGGCGAGGGCGAGGGGTCAGTCGTGGTCAATCTGCATCCGCATCGAATCGTCAGGTGATGGCCCGCCCCCACCTTCGTGTCGGGCTCTCCCTCTTTCGTCCGTGACCCCGGAGGGCGGAGACAATGGTCGACCTGATCGTTGACGTCGAGGAGATACCCGATGTGCCGCACGCGGCCATAGTACGCCTGTTCGGCGCGCTCGACGCCGCAACGGTCGAGGCCTTTCAAGAAAACATGAATCGACTCCAGGACAGCGGCGCACTTCATCTGGTCTTCGACTTGACAGAGGTGAAGTACATCAACGAGACTGGCCTGGGCTACTTCGTCAACCTGGCCGACAACCTGGAGGGTCAAGGCCGCCCGATGGTGACCTACGGTCTACACCCGAAGGTGAAGGTGGTCTTCGACATGCTTGGACTCACGGCGTTCCTGCAGACCGTGAAATCCCGCGCAGAAGCCATTGATACGATACGCGTGCGTGCTCGCGAGGCTGCAGGGAGGGCCGAGCCGCCGGCGCCGACACTTTCGACGGTTCTGGAAGCACTGCGATCCGAGCGCATCAAGGTTCAGGATGACGCCGTGTTGGCGCTGAAGAAGATGGGAGAGGCGGCAAGGGAGGCTCTACCCGCGCTACTGGACGCCATCAGGGATCCCGCCGAGAGCGTGCGTAGGGGTTCCTTGAAGGGACTCGTGGCGCTCGGACCGGCGGCGGCTCCGGCCCTCCCCGCGCTGCTGGAACTCATCACGCAGGTCCCGCGCGGCCCGCTGTGGGGTCTCACCTTGGAAGCCCTGAGCGGGATCGGTTCGGCCGCAGAGGCCGCGGTCCCCGTGTTGATGCGTTTCTTGCGGGACGACAGCCAGTGGACTCGCAGGGATGCGGCCGGCGCGCTCGGCAGGATCGGTCCGCCTGCACGCGCAGCGGTACCGACACTGATCGCTCTCCTCGGCGACCGAAGGGGCTTCGTGAGTCTGTCGGCGGCGGAAGCCCTTGCCCGGATCTCCCCCGGGGACCAGGCCGTTGTGGCGGCCCTGACCAGGGCGTTTGAGTGCGAGGACTTTGAAGCCGCCATCGGCGCGGGCAGCGCGCTGGGCGAGATCGGGCCTGGGGCGCGCGCGGCCATTCCCGCGTTGATCCGCGGGCTCAGGCATCCGAAGCACTGGGTTCGCGCCTACGCCGCGGAAGGGCTCCGCGGAATCGGAGCCGAGGCCGTGGGGGCCGTGCCGGAGCTCATCAGGGCGATTAAGCGGGCGGAGGGCGGCGACCGCTACCGCATGCTGGAGGCCCTCGGCGCGATCGGTCCGGGGGCGGCGGCGGCTGCGCCGACGCTCATCGGGCAGTTGAAGGATCCCGACCAGCTCATTCGCGTGCGCGCGGCAGAGGCGCTGGGGAACATCGGCAGCGGGGCGGCCGCCGCGATCCCGCATCTCGCACGCGCGTTGCGGGACAAGTACCCGTGGATCCGCAGCGCTGCAGCCTCCGCGCTGGGTAGGTTCGGGGCTGACGCGCGCGCCGCCGGAGGCGATCTTGCCAAGGTACTCTCCGACCCGAAGGAGGCGGTCCGCGTCGCCGCGCACGAGGCCCTCGGGCGCATCGAAGGCTGGTGCCAATCGGCCCAGGACGGCGAACGTGGCTCGGCGGGGCCGGTCGGCGACTCCTTAGGCACGTGAGCCCGGCGGGGCCGGACCGTGGCTCGGTGCAGAGTAGCGGGCGGGCGCGGTGCACCGGAAACCCGAACCTCATGGGCCACACGCGGCGATGCGTTCAGTCGTGATGCACATTCCCCGCCCGCGCTCCCAGGGGTTCCCTGCGGAATCGACAATCGACAATCGACATTCGGCAATCGACGATTTGGCTGCGGCGCCGCCGCCCTGTGTCTCTGTGGTTCCGTGATCCCGCCGCCCCGCGCCTCCCTCAACCTCCGATCGCCGCGAGCCGCTCCCGATTGCGCGCCAGGAACTCCGCCCGCCAATGATAGTGCTCGAGCAGCGTCTCATCGTAATGCCCGAGCAGCGCCGCCGCCAGAAAGATCGCTTCGACCGACGCCAATCCCGCCTCCGGGTCCTCCACGATCTTGCTGCGCCGCGGGTAGGCCGTGACGAAGCCCGGCGGAATCGCCAGCCGCGCGGGCGGCGCCGGGGCCACGATCCGCCGCAGCACGCCCTCGACCCGCCGCCAGGTCGTGTCGATCACCCCCAGGCGCGTGCACGCCACGGCCTCCGCCGAGCGCGCGAACCGATCGAGCGGTACGCCGTCCGGATGCAGCAGCCAGCGCGCCTCCAGCCGGATCGGCTCCTCCACGTGGTAGCGGTGCAGGATCACGTCCGGCCGGCCCCGCAGCGGCGCGACCGTGCACTTCTGCGGCTGCTCGCGCGCGTCCACCCAGATCTCGAAGCAAAGCTTCGGCCCCGCGCCAGGCATCAGCGGCCTCCCCGGCGGAACCCGCCGGGGTAGCCGTGCCGCGCGTCCCCGCCCCCGCTCTCCTGAAACCGTCGGCTCATGGGCCGCATGATAGTGCCGGCACGAGCGACAATCCAGCATTTCGCCTGCCCCCCGCCCCCTCACCTCCCCGCGCTACCGCCGCCGTTGCATCACCGGGCAGTACGATTCGGCCCAGTCCCGCCGCCACCACGCTCCCGTCTCCTTCCGTTCCTCCGGCGTCGTGAAGCGATAGTCGTACACGTCGATGCGCAGGAAACGTGGCGGGCCCTCGGGGAACGGATCCGCTTCAAGCAGCGCGAGCACCTCGGGCGAACGCTCGAAGAGCCGCCCCGCCAGGGCCCGCAGCCACCCCGCCTGCCGCGCGCCGCCGAGCGCCGCAAACCACATCTGCCAGTCCAGGCGCGGCAGGTAGAGCGGTACGAAGGCCGGCGCGCGCTTCACGTCCCCCGGCTTGTAGCGGAACGTGTAGGGCCGCCAGTCAAGCTGATCGTGGCTGCCTTCGATGGAAAGCTCCGGACGCCGCGTAGTCATGGTCCGGAAGAGTCCGTACTCGTTGAGCGAGCGGTAGGGACGCGCCCACTCCAGGAGCCCGACGAGCGGGCGCAGCACGGCGGGCGGCGTCCATTCGGCCTGCCCCTTGTCCGGGAATTGCTGTCTCAGGCACAAGCCCGATAGCGCGGCGGACAGCAGGGCGACCGGCACGAGCGGGGCCGCCCGCCACCAGGCCCCGCGCGCGACCGCCTCCCGCCCAAGCCCGGCCAGTCGTTCGCGCAGGCGCCGCGGCAGCCAGGCGGTGAGCACCCCGTCGTCCAGGAGCGGCACGCAGAGCGTGAGCGCAAGCAGGTTGAAGAAGCCGTAATTGCCGCTCGCCAGGATCAGGAGCTGGAGAAAGACGAGCCCGGCGCAGGCGACGAGGCGCAGCCGCCGCGGGCCGAAGATCCCGAACGGAAAGCCGATCTCGATCACGAACATCGCCATGGCCGAGAAGCGGTGGAATCCGGGGGACAGGTGATGCGCGTACCAACTGGTCCAGGTCGGCAGCGGCTGGGTCTGGTAGTGGCAGGTCAGGGCGGTGAGGTTGTCGAACGCCCAGGTGGGGTCGCCGCTCGTCAGCTTGACCATGCCCGACGCGAACATGAGGCGGAAGAGCAGCCAGCGCAGGAGCAGCGTGGCGGCGAACGACGGCGGCGGCGTGCGCCCGGGGCGATCGAGCCCGGCGTAGGGCGCGTACAGGAGAGCCACGAGGCCGGTCTCCAGGAGCAGCGCGTCCCATTGGAAGACCAGGAAGATATTGCCGACCGTCGTCAACGACAGGTAGCAGATCCACAGCAACAGGAGCACGGGAATCGGCGCCATGCCCACCAGCAGCAGGCTCGCGAGCAGCGCCCCGGTCGAGCACAGCAGCCGCAATTCGGCGTCGCCGGCGCCGATCCACCAGCAGACCGTCGGGAGCAGGTGGCGGGCTTCCTCCGGCCGCCACCGCTCGACCTGGGCGAGCAGCTCGCGCGCCGGCAAAATGCCCCGATCCCCGACCAGGCCGGTGACCTGGACGCCGAGGGACAGGAAGGCCGACAGGTAGACCACCGCCAGCAGGCGAAAGAAGAGCCAGCGGGTGAGCGTCGTGGCGGGCGGCACCTCCGCGGCGCCGCAGAACCCCCGCTCCAGCGTCGTGATCGCCAGCCGGTGGCGCGCGATCCAGCCGTACACCGCCTCGGCCGCGCGCGCGAACCCGGGCACGCGCCGGTATGCCGCCAGATAGGGGAATGACCCGGGGGCATGGGCCAGTACCCGGAAGGAGGCCTCCGCCCCGGTCGTGACCGAGCCGTCCGAGTCGATCAGATGCACGGATGCGGCGAGCCGCTCGGGCGGCACTCCCGGCGCCCGGTGCGCCGCCTCTTGATAGGGTGAATAGTCGATACGATCCCCGGTCCGGGCGCGCCAGCGCGCGACCCGGCGGCGGCAGAAGCCGCAGAGGCCGTCGTAGAGGAGGACCGGTCGTTCAGGCGGGCTCATGGGGAAAAAGGTAGCATGGCGCGTCGTCCGTAGCAACCCCGCCTTTCCGTTGGCATTCCTTCTGCCGTCCCGTAGAATCCGCCCACCGCTCCGCCCTTCGGCGTGTTCCGCGTGTTCGGTGGCCAGTTACTTCGCAAGCGCGCCCCCCATGCGTTTCTCCCCCCGCACCCCCTCCGACTTCACCCCGAATCCGCTCGCGCGCCTGCTCGCCGCCAAGCGCCGCGCCGGCACGCCCGTGCTCGACCTCACCGAGTCCAACCCGACCCGCGCCGGCTTCGCCTACCCCGAACGCGAGATCCTCGCCGCGCTCGCCGACCCGGCCGCGCTCCGCTACGAGCCCGCGCCGCGCGGCCCCCTCGCCGCGCGCGTCGCGGTCGCCGACTACTACCGCGCGCGCGGACTCGCCGTTGACCCCGAGCAGGTCGTGCTCGCCGCCAGCACGAGCGAAGCCTATTCCTGGCTCTTCAAGCTGCTCGCCGCGCCGGGCGACCGCGTGCTCGTGCCGCAGCCGAGCTACCCGCTCTTCGATTCCCTGGCCGCGCTCGAAGGCCTCGTCGTCGACCACTACCCGCTCCGCGCCCCCTCCTGGCGCATCGACGCCGCCGCGTTGCGCGCCGCCGTCGCGGCGCCGCTCGACGCCTCCGTCCCCGCCTCCGCCGCGGCGCCCGCTCGCGTCCTCGTGGCCGTCAGCCCGAACAATCCCACCGGCTCCTGCCTCACGCCCGCCGAAGCCCGACTCCTGCTCGAACTCTCGGCCACGCACGGTCTCGGCCTGGTCGTGGACGAGGTCTTCGCCGATTACCCCGCCGCGCTCCCCACGCCGCCCCTGCCGCCCGCCGGCTCGCCTCCGGTGAACGCCGGCTCGGTCGACGGCGCGACCGCGACGCTGCTCGCGGCCGACCGCGGGCTCCTCTTCCTGCTCAATGGCCTGTCCAAGGTTTGCGGGCTGCCCCAGCTCAAACTCGGGTGGATCGTCCTCGCGGGCGACCCGGCCCTCCGCGCCGCGGCGCGGGCGCGGCTGGAGATGATCGCGGACACCTATCTCTCCGTGAATACGCCGGTCGCCGCCGCCCTGCCCCGCCTGCTCGCGCTGCGCGGCCCGATCCAGGAGCAGCTCCGCGCCCGCGTCGCCGCCAATCGCGCCGCGCTGACCGCAGCGTGCGCGATACGGTATATCCCCGATTCCTGCGCCCCTCCCGCCGAGGCCGGCTGGTACGCCCTGCTCCGCCTCCCCGACTCCCGCTCCGACGAGGAATGGGCGCTCGCCCTCCTCGAGCAGGACGACGTGCATCTCCACCCCGGCTTCCTCTACGGCATCGAGGAGGAGTCCTGGCTGGTGGCCGGACTCCTGACCCACCCCGACGTTTTCCGCCCCGGCATCGAACGCGTGCTCGCCCGCGCCTCTCAGGGATAACCCTGGCCGGACACCCCTCCGTCGCGCGCCGGCCGGCTACTTGCCCGCCTGCGCCCCCTCTTCCTTCCAGCCGGCCTGGAGCTCCATGCTCCCCGGCCAGTTCCGCGCAAAGGTTCCGCGGTCGCTGCCGAAGTCCTGCACGTAGACCACGCCGGCGTGGTTCAGGATGAAGAAATTCACCCCGGTCCGCCGGTAGGCCGCGGGCCGGCCGCGAAAGGCGAAGCGGCTCGTGCTGCTCCAGAACTGGCCGTTCCCGTCCGGGTCGGCCGCGAAGGGACCTTCCGGGTAACTCCCGTAGTCCAGGTCCAGGCTCGCGAGCCAGTACCCGCTCTTGGGTTCCGCTCGCTTGTGCGTCAGCACCGCCGCGGCGCGCAGCGCGCCGCCCGGGAGGACCGCGCCCTCGATGAACTCGCCGCCGCCGACCGGCGCTTCGTCCGCCGCCGCCAGCGTCTCGCTCAGGCATTCTACGTAGGCCCTGCTCGCCCGCCGCTGCTCCCCGGTCGGGTCCTCCTCCCGGGACGGAAGCGGAACCGGGCGCTCGACCCGGTACATGCCGGAGAGGTCGCCGGTCCAGTAGTCGGCGACGCCGTTGCGGTCATGGTCGTTCTGCTGCCAGATCGTCTCGGTCCGCAGCACCTCCCGCAGGCTCGCGACGCACGAGACTTCGTTCGCCGCCAGCCGCGAGCGCAGGTAGACCGGCACGACCAGCGCCAGGATGATCGCCGCCACCCCCATCACCATGGTCAGCTCGACCAGGGTGAGCGCCCGATCCGCTCCCGCCCGCACCCCGCTCCAGCGGCGTCCGTCCATCGCGCTACACCCCGAAGACCGCCGGGACCAGGGCATAACACAGGGCCGCCACCACCAGCGCGCTCAGCACGTCGAGCAGGAACCCGACCTGCGCCATCCGCGGGATCGTGATGTAGCCGCTGCCGAAGACGATCGCGTTCGGCGGCGTGCCGGCCGGCAGCATGAAGTCGCACGAGGCCGCAATCGCCGCCGGGAACATCAAGGTCAGCGGGTGCGCGCCCACCCCCTTCGCCACGTTCGCCAGGATCGGCAGCATGATCTGCGCCGAAGCGGTGTTCGACGTGAAGGCCGTCAGGAAGATGGTCAGCGCCGTCGCCGCCAGCGTGAGGCCGAAGGGATGGATGCCGCTGAAGGCGCGGAAGCGCTCCGCCACCCAGCGGGAAAGGCCGGAGCTCTCGAAGCCCGCCGAGAGCACGAATCCGCCGCCGAGCAGAATGAGCACCGCCCAGGGAATGCGCCGGCCCCACTCCCAGTCGAGCACGAAGACGCCCTTGCGCCAGTCGACCGGCAGCGCGAACAGGACGCACGCCGCCGCCATCGCGATCACGCCGTCGCCCAGCAGTTTGGCCCCCGCGCCCGCCGCCGCGCCCGCGCCGGCCGCTCCGGACGGCGCCGCGATCCAGCCCAGCCCCGTGAGTGCGCGCGCCGCGAGCGGCTCCAGCGCGTCCTTGGTCAGCCACAGGCCGATGGTGACGAGGAAGACCGCCAGCACCAGCGCCTCGCCGCGCTGCATCGCTCCGAGCCGCGCCAGTTCCGCCCGCACCACCTCCGCACCCCCCGTGGACCCGCGCACGTGGGCCAGCCGCGTCGCGACCCGCACCAGGCAAAACCACGCCAGCGGCGTCAGCACGAGCACCACCGGCAGGCCCACGGCCAGCCAGCGCACGAAGCCGACCTCGACCTGGCACGCCTCCGCCTGCCGCGCCAGCACGAGGTTCGGCGCGGTCCCGATCTTGGTCCCGATGCCCCCGATGTTCGCTCCGTAGGCGATCGACAGCATGAGCGCGAAGCCGAAGTCGTCATGGTGGGCGGCGTCCGGCGCATCGCGCCGCAGGTGCCCGATCAGCGCCATGCCGATCGGGAACATCAACACCGCGGCGGCCGTGTTCGACATCCAGAGCGACAGGAATCCGGTGGCGAGCAGGAAGCCGAGCACCAGGCGGCTCGGCCCGGTGCCCACGCGCTGCACCACGTAGAGCGCGATCCGCCGGTGCAGGTTCCAGCGTTGCATCGCGAGCGAGAGGTACATGCCGCCGAGAAAGAGGAAAAGGCTCGGGTCCATGAAGGCGGCGGCGGTTTGTTTTTCGGAGAGCACGCCGAGGAGCGGGAAGAGGACGACGGGCAGGAAGGCGGTGATGGCGATCGGGATTGCCTCGGTGATCCACCACACGGCGCACCAGACGACGACGGCGGCGGCGGCGCGCGCGGCGGGAGTGAAGGCCGCTGCTGCGCCCGCGCCGGTCCCCGCGGCCTCCGCGGGCAGGCAGAGCAGGGCGAGGAAGAGGGCCGGGCCGGCGATCAGGCCGATCCGGCTGCGCGTCGAGTAGGGTCCCGATGGGGCGCCCTCCTCGAGCGCCTGCGCCTGCGGCGTCGCCATCGCCTCCGCTACCGCGTCCGGCGCGGGAGCGGCCGGCTCGGCGTCGGGCGCGCTCAGGACATCACCGCAGCGCCATGGGTTTCCCGGAGGGCGCGTTTGTACGCTTCGAAGGTCCGGGCATCGTAGAGCACGAAGGTCACGGCGTCGACGGTCGCGTGTTCGTTCAGCCAGCCGGCGACGGCGTCGAGGGCGACGCGCGCGGCGTCCGCGACCGGGTAGCCGAAGGCGCCGGTGGAGATCGAGGGGAAGGCCACGCGGCGCGCGCCGGCAGCCGCCGCCCGTTCCAGGCTGCGACGGTAGGCGCTCGCGAGCACGTCCGGTTCGCCCCGCCCGCCGCCCTGCCAGATCGGCCCGACGGTGTGGATGACGAATCGCGCCTTCAGGTTGCCCCCGCCGGTGATCACCGCCTCTCCCGGCGCGCAGGTGCCGCGTTCGGCCCGCACCCGCTTGCACTCCTCCAAAAGCGTCGGCCCCGCCGCGCGATGGATCGCCCCGTCCACGCCGCCGCCCCCGAGCAGGCTCGAATTCGCCGCGTTCACGATTGCGTCCACGGCCTCCGCCGTGAGGTCGCCCTGCTTGAGCTGCAGAACCGCGGTGCGAATTTTCGCTTTCATGGCGGATCCCTTCATGGGGCGGGGGCCCTCGTAGGGCGATTCCCGGACTGAACCACAGAGGCACAGAGACACAGAGACGACGACGGGAACGAGGAGGAGGCCGTTCCGCGCCAAGGGCGGGCGCGGTGGCGAGACACGAGCCCCGGTGATGAAGGCGCGGAACGGCCTCCTCCTCGTTCCCGTCGTCTCTGTGTCTCTGTGCCTCTGTGGTTTCGCGCTTGTCCCGCAGGAATGGACATGCACTCCGGCCTCGCAGCGCGTCCGTCCACCGCTGCGCCGCGCGCAGACGGCCGCACGCGCCTAATTCTGCTTCAGGAGCGCCTCGAACCGCGGGTCGCTGCGCAGCGGCGCGAGCGCCGGGTCCGAGCGCGCGTCCGCCGGCGCGGTGAAGCCCGAGCCGATCGCGCGCTCCAGCCAGGCCAGCGCCTCGTCGAGCAGCTTCGCGCGCCGCGCGGCCACCGGTTCATCCGCCGACCAGCCCGCGTACACGCACGTAAGCGCGTACTGCGCCGCCGCCAGCCGCGGGTTGAGCTGGAGCGCATGCTTCAGCTCCTCCGCCGCCGGGGCGAACGCCCGCCGCAGGAGCGCGTCGAGACCGCGGTCCAGGAACTCCTCCGCCCGCGCCTCCTCCTCGGTGCGCGTCTTCGCGCGCTCGCGCGCGACCTCGAGCTGGCGCCGCACCTGAGGCGCGCGCGGATCGTCCGCCGCCAGCGCCAGGAAGCGCTCCCAGTCCCGCACGGCGCGGTCGTAGAGACCACGCCCGAAGTAGATCGCGCCCCGCGTCGCCAGCGGGTCCGGATACGGGGGCGTCGCGCCGAGCGCCAGCGGGTCGGGACTCGACGGCGCCGCGCCGATCGCCAGGTTCAGGTCGCGCAACGCCGCGTCCATCTGCCCCTTGGACTGGTACGCCCGCGCCCGGCCATGATAGGCCGGCGCCAGACGGGGATCGCGGTCGATCGCCTTCGAGAAATCGCCGATCGCATCGTCGAAGCAGCGCCGCGCGAGGTCGATAACGCCGCGCGTCTGCCAGTACGAGGCGTTGCGGCCATCGATCGCCAGCGCACGGTCCACGGCGGCGATCGCCCCGTCCGGATCCCCGGTCTCGGCCAGGAGGAGCGCGAGCGTGTGATGCGCCGGCGCCAGCTCGGGGTCGATCTCGACCGCGGCCCGGTACTCGACCACGGCTTCGTCGTTGCGCCCGAGCGAGGCGAGCGCTCCGCCCAGGCGGTAGCGTGCCATCGCCGACTTCGGGTCGCGCTCGAGCGCCCGGGCGAAGGCCCGCGCCGCCGCGTCATACTTGCGCTGCGCATCCAGGGCCGCGCCCTCCGCGAAAAACCCGATCGCGCTGTCCGGGTCGTAGCGCTGGACCGCCGCGAAATCCGCGAGCGCCAGCTCGGGCTCGTTCTGGTACTCCTGGTGCGCAATGCCGCGCCAGTAGTAGGCATACGCCAGCCGGGGATTGGCGGCGATCGCGCGCTCCAGGTCCGGGAGCGCCGCCTCCACCTGCCCCAGCTCGAGCGCCACGCGCGCTCGCCGCACCAGGGCGTCCGTGAACTCAGGGTTCGCCTGGAGCGCGAGCGTCAGCGTCTGGTAGGCTTCGCGCCCCTTCTGCAGCGAGGCGCGGTCGTAGAGATTGCGGGCGGTCACCTCCTGCTCGACGCGGCGCCGCCGCTCCTCCTCGGCGCGGGCGATCTGCCGCCGCTCCTCCGCGCGCGCGCGGAACTCGCGCCACGCGTAGATCCCGGTCGCCGCGATCAGCACCGCCAGCGCCGCCGCGCCCAGCGGCACCGGTTGACCGACCACGCGGGTCACCGCCCGGCGCACCGTGGGCTCGACCGGCGCCGCCCCCGCCGCCAGGCAGGCGTCGAGCGCGTCCGCCAGCGCCGCCGCGCTCGGGAAGCGCGCGGCCGGGTCGCGCGCCAGCGCCCGATGGACGAGCGTCTCCACCTGCGGCGGCACCTCCGGCGCGATCCGTCGCACCGGCGTCGGCTCGTCCCCGCGCGCCAGCCGCGCCAGGATGTCCCGCTCGCTCTGCCCCGCGATCGGCAACTGCCCGGTCAGCGCTTCGTACAGCACCGCCCCGAGCGAGTACACGTCGCTTCGGGCATCCACCCGATCCGGATCGCAGGTCGCCTGCTCCGGCGACATGTACTGCGGCGTGCCGGGCATCAGTACTTTCCCCGGCGCCGGCGGCGCGCCGAAGACGCTCGCCACGCCGAAGTCCGCCACCTTGGCCATGCCGCCGCGCGCGATCAGGATGTTCTGCGGCTTCAGGTCGCGATGGATGATCCCCGCCTCGTGCGCGCTCTGGACCGCGCGCGCCACGTCCCGGCAGATGCGCAGAAGCTGCGCCAGATCCGGCGCCGCCTCCTTCCGGTAGCGCTCGAAATTCGGACCGTCCACGTACTCCATCGTGAAGTACGACTGCCCGGACTCGACGCCGGTGTCGAAGATCGGCACGATGTTCGGATGCGTGAGCCGCGCCGCCGCCTTGGCTTCGCGCAGGAAGGCCTGGACCGCGACCACCTGGTCCTTGGCCGAGATCAGGACCTTGAGCGCGACGACGCGGTCCAGGTCCTTCTGGTAGGCGCGGTAGACCACGCCCATCCCGCCGCGCGCGAGCTCGCCCTGGATCTCGAACTTGCCGAACTTCTTTTTTCCGGTGTCGATCATGGTTTTGCAGCCGAAAACTCGGTCAGGCGCGTCGGCCCGCTGCGGCGGGCGCGTGCGTATTCTGCGCGAGGATCTCGTCGAGGCCCTCGCGGCCGCGCAAGGCGGCAAGGATCGGACGGTGGATGCGCCCGTTCGAGGCGACCACCTCGCGTCCGTCCAGCCGGAACTCCCGGCCGGAAAAATCGGTCAGCCGCCCTCCCGCTTCCCGCACCATGAGGCCGCCCGCCGCCACGTCCCAGGCGAAGAGGCGCGCCTCCCAGAAGCCGTCGAAGCGTCCCGCCGCGACGTAACACAGGTCGATCGCCGCGGCGCCCGCGCGCCGAACCGCCTGCGCCGACAGCGACAGGCGCAGGAATCGGTGAAAGACCTGATCAGGATTCTCCCGGATGTCGTACGGAAACCCGGTCGCGAGCAGCGAGCGGCCGAGCCGGTGCTCCCGCGAGACCGCCAGGCGCCGCCCGTTCAGCGTCGCACCGCGCCCGCGCACCGCGACGAAAAGCTCCTCCAGGCACGGCTGGTACACCACGCCCACCAGCGGTTCCCCGTCGAGCGCCAACGCGATCGAGACGCAGTAGTTCGGAAACCCGTGGGCAAAATTCGTGGTCCCGTCCAACGGGTCCACAATCCACTGAAACCGCGCCCCGCGGTCGAGGTTCACGCCTTCCTCGCCCCGGATGTCGTGGTCCGGGAAGCGGCGCCGGATGCGCCGGGCGATCAGGCGCTCGGAGCGCGTGTCCGTGTCGGTCACCAGGTCGATCGCGCCCTTGAAGCCGATCTGTCGGCGGCGGTGCGAAGCCGCGCGGATCAGCCCGCCGGCTTCGAGCGCGGTCGCGCGGGCGAAGGCCGTGAACGCCCGCAGGTGCGGCACGGCGGGGGGGGCGGGCGGCGCCGCCGGCGCGCTACGCCGGGCCACGGAAGGCCTCCAAGAGCGGCGCGAGCTGCGGTCCATCCAGTACGAGCGCGCCCAGCGTGCCGCGCCGGAGCGCGAGGACGAGCTCGCGCACGCCGGCGGCGGGCAAGGCGGCGGCGCACACCGCCACGCCCGGTCGCGGCGCACCGTCGGGCGCGCCATCGGCCAGCCCGGCGGCGCGCGTCCGCAGTTCGTCGACGCTCGCGCCCGCGCCGCCGCCGGGCCGGCCCGCACCGGCCGGGGCGGTCTGGTAGACCAGGTGCACGCGCCGCAGGGCCGCGGCGTCGAGTCCGTCGAGCAGCTCGCGGCGCGCCCGGCGCACGTCGCCGAGCCCGAAGCCGGCGCCCGGGGCCTGCGGGTCTTCCCCGAGGCATACGACGGGCGTGAGGCCGGCGGCGAGCGCCTGCCGCACCTTGTCCGCCGGCCGGTGGGGCGTACCGCCGTCGCGATGATTGAGCAGCGCCCAGGTCGCGCCCGCATCGGCCGCCATGGGCGCGGAAACTTCGCCCGTGAAGGCGCCTGCGCGCTCGGCCGCGACGTCCGGCGCCGCGACGGCCAGCCCGCTGCCGGCCGCCGACCGGCCCGCCGCCGCCAGCAGCGGAAAGGGCACGACCACGACCGCCGCCGGGTCGCCGGCGCCGCGCCCGCCGGGAGCTCCTGCGGCGAAGACCTGAGCCAGCTCGAGCCGCGCGGCGCGCGGACAGGCGGGCAGCCAGTTGGCGAGCGCCACGGTCCGCGCGGCCGTGGCGCGGCGGCGCAGACGGACGCCCAGCCGGCACGCCAGTTCTTCGGCGGTCGGGGTCAGGAGCGCGTCCGCACCGATTTCGAGCAGCGCGCCCGCGCCCGCGGCGCGGATGTCCGCTTCGGTCACCACCTCGCGGCCCGCGCGCACGGCACCGGTCATCCGACGGTCCTTTCGGGCGGGGCCGCGGCGCCTCCCGGGGGAGGGCGGCGCAGGCGGCCGGACGCCATTCCGAGCGCGGTCGCGGCGGTCGCCGCGGCCAGATAGGCGGCGAGTACCTGGGTCCAGGGCGAATACGAATACGCGTAGTAGGCGCCCAGTTCCGACACCGAGCCGTACACCGCCCGGTGCTTCAGCAGATCGGTCGCCAGGAACGCGGCGGCGCCGGCCAGCGCCGGATTCCCGTCGACGGCCAGGCGGGCCAGCGCGGCGCGCGCCACCGGCCGGTCGCGCGTGACCTCGATCAAGGGGTCGATCCAGGCATAGGTCGTGGCCAGCAGCAGCCCGACGACGAGCGCGAGCGCCTGCCCGGCGGACGTCGGCGCGCCCAGGTTGCGGGCCAGAAACTGCAGCGCCAGGAGCAGGCTGCCGAAGGCCGCCAGGAGGACGCCGAGGCCGAGCGCCGATCCGGGGGCGACTTCGTCCGCGGCCCAGCCGAGTCCGGCGACGGTCGCCGCGAACAGGGCGGTGGCCGCGCCGCCCTGAGCGAACCCGCGTCCGGCGGCGCGCCCCGGCCCGGCGGCGGCAAAGGGCGCTACCAGCGCCAGCACCGGCGGGGCGAGCAGGACCAACCCGAGAAACGGCTCGCCGTTCGGACCGGGCAGGGCCCAGCGCAGTCCGGCGTAGATCGCGGCCGGCGCCGCCGGATAGGCCAACCACGCGGCCAGCGACGCGGCGCGCGCGCCACACCGGCCCGGCGGGCTGGGCAACCGCCCGACCACAGCCTCCATCCGGACCTCCACTGGCAAAACCGCATAGTATAAGGCCCGCAGGCCGAGGCGTCAACCGAACGGCGTCCGACGGCGTCCGCCGGCGTTTAACGACGTTCAACGCCGTTCAACGACGTCTTACGGCGCTTAAGGTCCAGGATCCTCGCCGAACACAACTCGATGGAGCCAAGAATCGTTAAACGTCGTTAGACGACGTCGAACGACGTTAAACGCCGTTCGTACTCGGAATCCTTGTCCGACCTCCCCTACCCGGATAGAATCCCGGCATGAAGATGAAGATCAAGATCGGCGTCATGGGTTCCGCCTCCGGGCCCACCCTGCAGAACCCCCACGCCATCCGCATGGCCCGCGCCCTCGGCCGCGCCATCGCCGAGCGCGATTGCATCCTCATCAACGGCGCCTGCCCCGGCCTCCCCGACCACGCCGCCCACGGCGCCCGCCGCGCCGGCGGCTTCGTCTTCGGCGTCTCGCCCGCCTTCAGCCGCCGCGAGCACCTCGAAACCTACCGCTCGCCGATCAAGCACTACGACCTTCTGCTCTTCAGCGGCCTCGGCCTCATGGAGCGCGACATCATCAACATCCGCTCCGCCGACGCCATCGTCATCGTCGGCGGCGGCATCGGCACCCTCAACGAATTCACCGTCGCCTACGAAGAAAAAAAAATCGTGGGGGTGCTGACCGGCACCGGCGGCCTTTCCGATCACATTCCCGAAGTGCTCGCCGCGTGCGATCGCAAGCTCCGCCCCGACGCGCTGCTCTTCGAATCCGATCCCGTGCGCCTGATCGACGGCGTGTTGCGCGCGATCAAGAGCTACGAGCCGCCCACCTTCGAGCACCAGATCGGCGGCGAGCGCGAGGCCAAGCCCGCGCCGCGCGAGACGGCCGTCCCCCGCCTGCGCCGGCAGAAGCGCAAGCACGACCGGGAGATGTAGGGGGTAAGGGGGGCATGTCCGGCATTGCGCAACGACGACTGAACCACAGAGGCACAGAGAT
>JACRIP010000510.1 GCA_016220045.1 Planctomycetota bacterium | reverse complement strand
TCCCTTGACTTTGACGCCGCCACCGCCCTGCGCGCGGGCGGGGGGGGCGGCGGCGGCGCAGGGGCCGCGGCGCTCGTCCAGCCGGTCGTGCGCCAGAACTTCGCCGACACCGCCTTCTGGGCGGGCGCGCTCGAAACCGACGCGCACGGCGAGGCCGAGGTCGAACTCACCATGCCCGAAAACCTCACCGCCTGGCGCACGCGCGTTTGGGCGATGGGCGCGGGCACGCGCGTCGGCGAGGCGTCGGTCGAGGTCGTCACCGCGAAGGACGTGATTGTCCGACTGCAGGCGCCGCGCTTCTTCGTACAGAAGGACGAGGTCGTACTCTCCGCCAACGTCCACAACTACCTGAAGTCGGAGAAGAAGGTGGCCGTCGCGCTCGAACTGGAGGGCGGCTGCCTGGAGGCGACCGGCGCGCTCGCGACGAGCGTGGAGGTCGAGCCGGGCGGCCAGGCGCGCGTGGACTGGCGCGTCAAGGTCGTCGTCGAGGGCGAGGCGATCGTGCGCATGAAGGCGCTCACCGACGAGGACTCGGACGCGATGCAGATGCGCTTCCCGGTCTACGTCCACGGCATGCTCAAAACCGATTCGATCAGCGGCGTCGTCCGCCCGGAGGAGAAATCGGCCACGGCGACGCTGCGCGTGCCGGCGGAGCGGCGGCCGGAGCAGAGCCGGCTGGAAGTCCGCTTCTCGCCGACGCTGGCGGGTTCGATGGTCGATGCACTCCCCTACCTGGTCGGCTATCCGTACGGGTGTACCGAGCAGACCTTGAATCGCTTCCTGCCGACCGTGATCACGCAGAACGTGCTCTTGCGCATGGGCATCGACCTGGCCGACGTGGCGGCCAAGCGCACCAACCTGAACGCGCAGGAGATCGGCGACGACAAGGTGCGCGCCGCGGACTGGAAGCGCGGGCGCGACGCCTGGGGCCGGCCGGCGGGCGAGGACCCGAACCCAGTCTTCGACCCCGCGGTCGTGAAGGAGATGGTGCGGGCGGGCGTGGAGCGGCTGGCCTCGATGCAGTGCGGCGACGGCGGCTGGGGCTGGTTCTCCGGGTACGGCGAGCGCTCCTGGGCGCACACCACGGCCTACGTAGTGCACGGCCTGCAGCGCGCCGTCGACAACGACGTGAAGTTGCCGGCGGGCATGCTGGAGCGCGGCGTCACCTGGCTGCGCAACTACCAGGCGGGCGAGGTAGCGCAGCTTGCGCTGCCGGAGGGCCATCGCAACCACAAGCGGCACGCGGACGCGCTCGACGCCTTCGTCTACCTGGTGCTGGCGGACGCCGGGCAGGACCGCGTAGACATGCGGGAATACCTGTATCGCGACCGCATCGACCTGCCGGTCTATGCAAAGGCGATGTTCGGGCTCGCGCTGAAGAAGGTCGGCGACGGGTCGAAGCTGGCGATGGTGATCGAGAACATCGACCAGTTCCTGGTGCAGGATGCGGAGAACCAGACCGCGTACTTGCGGATTCCCGAGAACAACTGGTGGTGGTGCTGGTACGGCAGCGAGTACGAGGCGCAGGCCTACTACCTGAAGCTGCTGGCGGCAACCGATCCGAAGGGGGAGCGGGCGTCGCGGCTGGCGAAGTACCTGGTGAACAACCGCAAGCATGCGACCTACTGGAACTGCACGCGCGACACGGCGGTCTGCGTCGAGGCGCTCGCCGACTACGTCACGGCCTCGGGCGAGGACGCGCCGGACATGACGGTCGAGGTCGTACTCGACGGGAAGACGCTGAAGACCGAGAAGATCCGTCGCGACAACCTGGTCACCTTCGACAACCGGCTCGTCGTCTCGGGTGCTGACCTGACGGCGGGCGAGCACCAACTCGAGCTTCGCCGCACGGGCACGGGGCCGGTGTACTTCAACGCCTACCTGACGAACTTCACCCTGGAGGATCTGATTGGACCGGCGGGGCTGGAGGTGAAGGTGGAGCGCAAGGTGTACAAGCTGGAGCGGGAGGAGGGCGCGACGGCGACGGCGGCGGGCGATCGCGGTCAAGTGTTGGCACAGAAGGTGGAGAAGTACCGGCGGGTGCCGTTGGCGAACGATGGGGAGGTGAAGAGCGGGGATCTGGTGGAGATCGAGCTGGAGATTGCGAGCAAGAACGACTACGAGTATGTCGTGTTCGAGGACTACAAAGCGGCGGGTTTCGAGCCGGTGGAGGTGCGCAGCGGCTACACCGGCAACGATCTCGGGGCCTACGTGGAGTTCCGGGACGAGCGGGTGGCGTTCTTTGTGCGGGCGCTGGCGCGCGGGGCGCACAGTGTGGCGTACCGGCTGCGTGCGGAGGTGCCGGGTCGGTTCAGCGCGCTGCCGGCGCGGGCGTCGGCGATGTACGCGCCGGAGCTGAAGGCGAACTCGAGCGAGATCAAGCTGCGGATCGGGGAGTCACAGTAGGGTGGAGGGAGGGGGGGCGCCCCGCCCCCGATCCTTACCCACAAGTCCGGCTACTGGACACCGTACATTGCAGGTTCCTGTCGTAGGGGCGGGCCTTGTGCCCGCCCCGCAGGCAGCGGAATGGGGCCCATCGGGGCGACCACAAGGGTCGCCCCTACGCCAGGCCGCGCCTCCCTTCGCGGTACGCAGGCGTCGCCCCGGCGAGGAGGGCCGGTGTTCAGCAAGAAGTTGTGTGTAACGAGCAGCTCCGCCCCACCTCCCCACGCATCCACCGGCCTTGAGAGATCCCGGGTGCCGTGCTAGAATGAGGTTCGGCAGGATCGAACCTATCGGTGGATCTCCTTACATACGGTGAGCGCCCCATGGTCTTCAAGGTCGAGATCGAGCGGGAAGCGGACGGACGCTGGATCGCAGAGGTGGTTGATCTGCCGGGAGCCATGGCCTATGGGACGAGCGAGAGCGACGCCGTGGTCAGGGTCGAAGCTCTAGCCCTGAGGGTCCTAGCCGATCGCCTGGAACATGGCGAGGCCGGTGCAGACTTGCTCCCCATCTCCTTTGATGCCGCATGAGCGTCTGGCCCAGTTGCCGCGCGAGGCAGGTGCTGTCCGCGCTGCTTCGGATCGGGTGGACCGAGAAGCGCCGATCCGGATCGCACCGTACCATGACCAGGCTGGGCTGGCCTGACTTCGTCTTTGCATTTCACGAGAGCGAAGAGATCGGGCCGCGGATGCTCGCCCGCATTTCTCGCCGAACCGGGCTGCGGCCGGAGGATCTGTAGCTGCCGCCGTACATCTGCCCGTGTGGTCCGGGCGTTTGCTCCCATCGTCGGTCTCCATGCGCCGAGCGATCGGTCAACCGCTCCTGTGCTGCGCGTCCGAGCAGGGTGACCTCGCGCCACGCGCGATCCAGATCTCCCGGCTGGGCCGCCGGATCGAGCAGGCGCACCTGCAGAGAGCGGTTCTCCCCGGTCCAGGCGACCGCGTCGTAGATCTCGTACGCGCCGGCGTTGTCTATGACGAGGTTTCTGCGGCGACCATCCCCGCCGACTTCAATCTCGCGGATGGGCAGCGCAAGCTGCGCCTGCCGAGCACGCTCCAGTCCCGTCTCCCGCGGCTCCCGCAGCGCCTCGATGGTCACGGTGCGGCTGCATTTCAGCAGACTCGGGCTCCAGCGGCTGGGCAGCACGCTCGGGCGTGGGACATGCTCCAGTCCCCCTTCCGCCACGAAATGGCACCGGCCGGCCGCGAGCGTGAAGTTGACCGAATCCAGGCCGAGCCAGCCGCGCCGCTTGACCACGTGGGCGAACTGGGCGGCCGGGTCCTCCCCCACGGCGAGGCAGATGGCCTCCAGGCAGGTGGACTTGCCCGAGTTGTTCGGGCCGGTCAGCACCGTAAGCGGGAGGAGACCCTTCAAGGCACCCTCTCCGATCCCGCGCAGTGGGTGGATCTGGAGATTCTCAAGCATACCGACAGCACCCTACGCATGGCGACGCCGAGGGATGGTGTTGTTCGCACGGTAGCCGCATGGCCCACGACCTGCAAGGGGAAGCCGCGGGCGGCACGTGCTCCCCACCAGCGCCTGCGACCGGGCGGGCGATCGTGCATGCGCATGACGCTTCCCGTCCGCCGTGCGGCCGCGAGCTGACTGGGACGGAATCTCTTGCTCGCCGGCGTGGTGCCTGCTACGGTCACGGTCGCTGCGGGTGCCACGGGCAGCGCCCTCGGACACGCAGCGGCAACCGGCTGCACCTGGGGGCGGAATCCGATGGCAGGCCTGCACCTGGTCACGTCGATCGGCACCGGCGAATACGTGGAGACCGCGTATCGGCTCGGCGAGCGCGAGGTGCGCGCCCGCTTCGCGCCGGTCGCGCTCGCGCGCCTGCTGGGGGATCTGCGCGGCGCGTGCGCCTCCGTCCTGGTCACCCCGAAGGCGCGCGCCCGCTGGTATGATGCGGCGGCGAGCGAGTTGGCGGAGCTCGGCCTCGCGCCCGAACCCGTGGAGATCCCCGAGGGGCGCAACGAGGACGAACTGCTCGCCATCTTCGAAGCGATCACGCGGCGCGTTCCGGCCGGGGCGAGCGTGGTGCTCGACGTGACCTACGGCCTGCGCCACCTGCCCTTTGTGCATCTGGCCGCGCTCGCGTTCCTGACGGGCCTGCGCGACGTCCAGGTGCGCGGCATCTACTACGGCGCGTTCGAACTGGACCGGCAGGCGCCGCCGATCCTGGAGTTGACGCCGCTCTTCAACCTGCTGCGCTGGTATCACGCCCTGGAAATGGCGCGGGAGACCGGGAATCTGACGGGCGTGGCGCGGCAATTCGAGGAGGAGGCGAAGCGGCGCGGTCCCAGCGGGATGGCCGAGCGGGATTTGCGGGCTGCGGTGGAGCCGCTCTCCAAGCTGTCGATCGCCCTGGCGACCGGCCTGCCGTTGGAGGCCGGCCTGCACGCGGCGGCGCTGGGCGCGGCGATCCGCGCGCTCGCGGGCGCCGCGGCGGGCGGGCGCGCGCGCGCCTCCCGGCTGGTGCTGGCGACGCTGGAAGAGGTGGTGGCGCCGTGGGCAGTCGCGAACGGGTCGGAACCGGCGCCCGCGGGCAAGGGGGCGATGTGCCTGGACCGTGCGGAACTGGAACGTGAGCTGGGCCTGGCGGAGTGGTACGCCGGACACGGCGACCATGCCAAGGCGTTGGGGCTGCTGCGCGAGTGGCTGGTGAATGCCGTGCTGGTGGCGCGCGGCGAAACCGCGGGGTGGCTCGACTACAATGCGCGGCGGAAACCGGCCGAGGAGGCGCTCAACGGCCTGAGCGAACGGCGCAAGCGGGGACTGGCTTCGGAAAGCGGCGGGCGCCTGGGTGAGCTCTGGGAGCGCGTGTCGCAGCGGCGCAACCGCGTCCAGCATGCGGGAATGACCGTAGACAACATCCGACTTTCGATCGCGAAGCTCGCGGAGGAGGCGGCGGCGTGCCGGGCGGTGCTCGGCGACCTCGCGCGGGGCGACGCGCCGCCGGCCGGGACCGGGCGGCTGCTGGTGACGGCGCTCGGGAATTCACCTGGCGTCCTGTTCTCGGCGCTGCGCGCGGTCGCGCCGGACGCGGCGATCATCGTGACCTCGGAGACCGCGCAGGCGCGGCTGGCGGAGGCAGTCGCGGCCGCCGGCGCGGAGCGGGTGCCGCGGGACGTGCTGGTCCTGCAGGACCCCCATCGCGGCTGGCGCGAAGTCGAAGCGCGCTTCGGCGCGCAGGTGGATCCGCTTCTGGCGGGAGCGCACGAGGTCGTGGCGAATCTCACCGGCGGCACGACGGCCATGCAGTATGGGGTGGAATGGACCGCCCTGAGGGCGCGACGCCTGGGCACGCCGGTCGGACGACTGATGCTCGTGGATACGCGCTCCCCCGAGGAACAGAGGGAACGCCCGTACGAAGTGGCCGAGGCGGTCTGGCTGGAGGGAACGCGTCCGCGGGAGCCCTGAAGGAGCGCGGAGGCGGCTTCCGCGGACCCCTGGCGATTTTTCGATCATTTCTTCAACCCCAGGCGTCGCAAGGAGATGCAAGTCCTGGGACATCAGGGGTCGGCGGTTTTCACAACCTCGTAGAGGGGAAAGAGATATGCGATCTGGACCCAAATCAAGAACTGCCGCTGCGGCGGGGGGGGAGGGGGGTTCGCGGAAACCGGTACGGTAGTGGATGTGCGCACCGAGGTTACGAGTAGGAGGGTTTAGAAGGGCTCCCCGACGACAAGGGGATTGAAACTGCCCGCATTTCTGGCACGTGCAGGGCGTGATGTTCATGTTTAGAACGGCTCCCCGACGACAAGGGGATTGAAACCTCCTCACTTGGGTTTCGGGGCGGGCGGCGGCCCGTCCCAAGTTTAGAAGGGCTCCCCGATGACAAGGGGATTGAAACCGACAGAATTCGCTGTACGCCTTGAGCTGGAGCGGCCAGTTTAGAAGGACTCCCCGACATCAAGGGGATTCACCGTAGAGATGAACATGCACGCAGCAGACTCGTCGTTTCCTTCCGGACGCTGGGAGCTTTTGCCCCTCGACGTGGACATTCGCCTCACCGGCGCGGGTGCCTTCCCCGCGTTCAAGGGCGTGCTCCTGCGCGGCGCGTTCGGCACCCATTTCCGGGCCACGGTGTGCACCACCGGCATGCGCACGTGCGAAGGCTGCCGCCTGCTCTCCTCCTGCGCCTTCCCCTACGTGTTCGACACGGCCGCCGAGCCCTCCGTCGCGTCGGCGCCCCCCGCCCTTCCCGCGCTGCGCGCCCATCGCACCCACGCGCCCCACCCGTTCGCCATCCAGGCGCCCGACGACGCGGCCGCTTCGGCGCCGGCCGACACCCGCTGGCGCTTCCGCTTCACGCTCGTCGGACAGGCGCGCGCGCTGCTCCCCTACTTCGTCCACGCCTTCCTGCGCATGCAGCAGGCGGGCCTCGGACCGGATCGCGTGCCGTTCCAGGTCCTCGGGATCGATGCCGCGCTGCCGCAGGGGCCCTGGGAGGTCTATCGCCCGGGCGCGTCCGCCCTGCGGTATCCGCCGCAGGGCGACTCCTGGCCCGCGCCCCTCCAGACCGACGCGCTGGAGGTGCGACTGCGCACGCTGACCCGGGTCAAAAGCGCAGGCCGGATCCAGTCCGAGCTGCCCTTTCGCACCCTGGTGCGGGCCGCGCTGCGGCGGGTCAGCGCCCTCCACGTCCTCTACTGCGGCGGCGCGCCGGCGCCGCAGATCGACGACCTCCTGGCCCTCGCCGACCAGGTCGCCACGGTGGACAGCGACCTGCGCCCGGCCCGGATCGAACGCTACAGCACCCGCACCCACGAGGTGATGGCCTTCGACGGCGTGGTCGGACGCGTGCGCTACCGCGGCCCCCTCGCCGCCTGGACCCCCTGGCTGCGCGCCGCCGCGGCGGTCAATATCGGCAAGGGCGGAACCTTCGGCTTCGGCGTCTTCGACCTTCAGGCGGTCGCCTGAGGGAACCAGGAGCGATTCCATGCGCATGGCGGCCGCAGGCCTGTGTCACGACCTCGGGAAATGGCTGCAACGGGCCGCGCTCCCCGCGCCCCCGGAGCGCGACCGCCTCGAGGCGCTGCTCTGCCCCCCCCGCCCCGATGGCCGCTACAGCCACCAGCACGCGCTCTGGACCTACGTCGCCATCGCCGGGCACCTGCGCGACGCGCTGAGCCGGATCGTCCCACCCGACCGGCTCGAGGCCTTCGCCTGCCTCGCCGCCCGCCACCACGCCCCCGCCCACCACCCGGCCGCCACCGCCCTGGACTGCCCGGCGGAGGAGTTCATCCTGCGCCAGGCCGATTGGTGCTCCGCCGGCGTAGACCGCATGCCCGATGACGAGGGCCTGTCTGGGCGCTTCGACGCCACCTTGCTCCGGCCGGTCTTCCTCGACATCGACCTGGGCGCCCGGCGCCCGCCCGAGGATCTGCGCTACGCGCTCGCCGCGCTCGAGGACGGTCCGGGGTGCGAGCCGCACCCGGCGCTCCCGCTCGGTCACGGACGCTCGCTGGCGCCCGAGTACCGCGCGCTGTGGGAGGCGTTCCTGCGCGACCTGCCGGCGCTGCCCGCGGCGGCGACGCCGGCGCAGGCGCTCGACCTGCTCGATGGACTCCTGGCGCGCTACACCTGGTCCATTCCGAGTGCGACCAACTCCGCCCCGGACATCCCCCTCCTCGACCACTCGCGCACGGTCGGCGCCCTGGCGGAGACGCTGGCCCGCTACTACCGGGCGACCGGCCGCGCCGAAGACGAACGCGCGGTGATGCGCGACCCGGAGGCGCCGCGCCTGCTCCTGGTCGGCGGCGACCTGTCGGGCATCCAGGCCTGGCTGGTCCGCAGCCGCACCGCCCGCGGTCAGGCGCGCCGGCTCCGCGCCCGCTCTTTTCTGCTCGCCGCGCTCACGCGCGCGGTCGCGACCCACCTCCTGCGCGCGCTCGACCTGCCCCACCTGTGCATCGTCGCCGAGGCCGGCGGCCGGTTCCAGCTCCTGGCGCCCGCGACCGACCCGGCCCGCGCCGCCCTTGAGCGGGCACGCCAGGAGGTCCGCGGGTCGCTGCTCGCGGATTTCGTGGGCGAGGTCGCGGTGCACGTCGCCTGGGTCCCCCTGTCGATCACCGACTTCTCGCCCGCTCGCTATCGCGCACGAGTGGCCGCGCTGGCGGTTGCCCTCGAGGGCGAGAAGACCCGCCCGCTGGGCGAGCGGGGCGGCGGCTGGCGGCTGGAGACCTTCGTGCGCGCGCCGCGCGGGGGCAGCGGCGGCGGCAGCGGGGCGCCCGCGAACGACCAAGACGACCGCGCCCCGCGAGTGGAGGAGAGCGGCACCGGACCCGGCGAGGCGGCGCTGGCCGAGTTCGGCCGGCGCCTGGTGCGCGCCGCCCACGTCGTCCTCGCCGCCGGCGCGGCGTCGCCCCCCGGCGCCCTGCCGCTGCTCGGCGGACGCTACCATCTGCAGCTCCTGGAGACGCCACCGCGCCGCCTCCCGGAAGACTGGGTGCGCGTGGAGTCCTACGCCGGACGCGAGGTCGGCCTGCCCGGTCGGCCCTCGGC
>JACRIP010000063.1 GCA_016220045.1 Planctomycetota bacterium | reverse complement strand
GGGGGGGGGGGGGGGGGGGGGGGGGGCATGTCCGCACTACCCTCGCCCCCCTCGCCCCCCTCGCCCCCCTCGCCCCCCTCGCCCCCCGCTCCCCCCTCGCCCCCCTCGCCCCCCGCCCCCGACTCCAGCACCTCGACCGCCACCCTCGCCGTGCTCTTCTCCGCGACGCCCGAGCGCGACCTGCGCAACCTCTCGGCGCTGCTCGACATCCTCAACGCCGGCGCCTCCGGCGACAACCTGAGCGCGCTCGCCCTCCTGACCCTCGACAAGGTCCTGGACATCACCGGCATGGAGCGCGGCATGCTCCTGCTCGACGACGCCGCCGACGCGCGCTTCTCGGCCGCCCGCGATCGCGCCGGCCGCACGCTGCCCGAATTCGCCGACGTCAGCCGCTCGCTCCTGGCCGACGTGCGCGCGCGCGGCGTGCCGGCAGTCCGCCTCGACACCGGCGACGCCCCGCGCGCCGATGACTCCGGCGCAGGCCCGAGCGTGAGCATGGCGGAACTGGCGCTGCGCGCCGCGCTCTGCGTGCCGCTCACGGCGGGCGGCCGCACGCTCGGCGTGCTCTACGTGGACAGCCGGAGCGCGCCCGAGCGCGTGCGCCCCGAGGACCTGCGCCTGCTCTCCGCCATCGGCCACCACGTCGCCGTCGTGATCGAGAACTTCCGCCTCGCCGAGCGCCGCGTGCGCGCGCTCGACCAGGATCGCCGCCGCCTCGCCGCCGAGGTGCTCGCCCTGCGCGACGCGCTCGGCCGCCGCGATCAGGTCGTCGGCGAGTCCCCCGCCATGCGCGCCGTCTACGACGCCGTGCGCAAGGTCGCGCCCACCGACGCCACCGTCCTCCTGCGCGGCGCCAGCGGCACCGGCAAGGAGGCCCTCGCCCACACCCTCCACACCCTCTCCACGCGCGGCGCCGGGCCCTTCGTCGTCGTCGATTGCGGCGCCATTCCCGAAGCTCTCATCGAGAGCGAGCTCTTCGGCCATGAAAAAGGCGCCTTCACCGGCGCGATCGCGCGCCAGCTCGGCAAGTGCGAGGAGGCGCATCGCGGCACCCTCTTCCTCGACGAGGTCGGCGAACTCCCGCTCCCCATGCAGGTCAAGTTCCTGAGGTTTCTCCAGGAGCGCGAATTCTGCCGCGTCGGCGGCCTGGAGCGGATCAAGGTCGACGTGCGCATCGTCGCCGCGACCAATGCCGATCTGCCGGCCCTGGTCGCGGCCGAGGAGTTCCGCATCGACCTCTACCATCGCCTGTGCGTGGTGCAAATCGCCGTGCCGCCGCTGTGCGAACGCGACCGCGACGTCCTGCTGCTGGCGCGCGCCTTTCTGGAGCGCTTCGCCCTCGCCCACGGCCGCCCGGCCCGCGGTTTCGCGCCCGAGGCGCTCGACGCACTCCTGCGCTACGCCTGGCCCGGCAACGTGCGCGAGCTCGAACACCGGATCGAGCAGGCGGTCATCCTCGGCGAGCGCGCGACCCTCACGCCCGAGGATCTCAGGCTTTCACCGGATGCCCCGGCGCCGGCGCCGACCCTCGAGCTGGCGCGCGATCGCTTCGAGGCCGATTACCTCCGCGCCACGCTGGCGCGCCACGCCGGCAACGTCACCCACACCGCGCGCGCCCTCGGCATTTCGCGCCAGCACCTGCAGACCCTGATGAAGAAGCACGGGCTCGCGCGGGATGTCTGACCTCTTGACAGCGCGCGCGCGGGTGACAACTCCGGTTGGCACCGCGAGCCGCCGCGCGGCCCCCGGCCCGCCTTCCCACCCTCCACCGCATCCCTTTTCCCAACCACCAGTTGCGCCGGCAAGAATATTTCCAGCGAGTACGGCCCGCAAGCTGCTTCACGTCCGCCCGGTCCGTGGCAGCATCCCCGGACCATGACTTCGACAGATGCCAACCACGATGCGGAGGAACGACGATGAGACGGAGCACGATGGGTTGGAGTGGTGTGTGCGCGTGCGTGATGTGTGGCGCGCTGGCGGTCGGCGCGGCGGCCGAGGAACCGACGGATGGCCGGGGGCCGAAGGAAGGTCGGCGCGGGCCGGGGGCGGGCCAGGGTCGGCCCGACGGCAAGGTGCGGGAGGAGATCCGGAAGCGCTTTGACGCCAACGGCGACGGGCAGCTCGACGAGAGCGAGCGCGCGGCGGCGAAGGCGGAGTTCGAGGCGCGCGGTGGACCCGACGGCGGGGCCGGGCAGGGTGAACGCCCGAAGCCGGGGCGGCGCGAGGAAATCCTCAAGCGCTTCGACGCGAACGGCGACGGGCAGCTTGACGAGACCGAGCGGGCGGCGGCGAAGGCGGAGCTGGAGAAGCACCGCGGCGAGCACGGCGGCAAGCCTGCGCGCGAGGAGATCCTGAAGCGCTTTGACGCGAACGGCGACGGGCAGCTCGACGAGACCGAGCGCGCGGCGGCCAAGGCGGCGTGGGAGAAGCGGCGGGCCGAAGAGGGTGGCGAGCCCGGCGGCGGCAAGGGTCGGCGCGAGGAGGTCCTGAAGCGCTTCGACGCGAACGGCGACGGCCAGTTGGACGAGAGCGAGCGCGCGGCGGCGAAGGCGGAGTGGGAGAAGCACCGCGGGGAGCAGGGGGACGGCGCGGGTGGCGGGCAGCTCGGGGCGGGCGCCTCGGGCGGCCGGCGCGCGGAGTTTCTCAAGCGCTTCGACACGGACGGCGACGGCGTGCTGAACGACACCGAGAAGGCGGCGGCGCGGGCGGAGTTCGAAGCGCGGCACGGCCAGGGTAACGGTGGCGGCGGGGGCGAGGGCGAGGGCCGAAAGCCGCGGCGCGGTCCGCGCGGCGGCGGCGGCGGCGAGTCCGCGGAGGGCGGGAGCGCGGAGCAGACGTCGTACCGGGGCGGCGACGCGGCGCTGGACGGCGATGCGGACGCGGCGGCGCGGCTGCGCCGGCGCTGGTCCGAGCTGCGCGCCGAATCGGGCACGGACCCGAAGGCCGGCTTCACGGCCGAGGAGCTGGAGCGGGCGCGCGCGATCCAGGCCGAGATGGCCGCGCGCGAACGCGAGGAACGGTAGGCGGGCGCCGCGGACCGCACGTGGCAGGCGTTTCCGCCTGAAGGCGGAACTACGAACGAGCCGCTTTGCGCTCCGATGATGCGACGCCAAGGCGGTCGTTTCCGGCGTCGGACGCGGGGGCCCCTGCGCGGTGTGCACAGCCCTCCGCAGCCGGCGCCAGAGACAGACGCCCCGGCCACGGATGGTCCGCCCGGCCACCCCGGCCGTTCGTAGTTCCGCCTTCTGGCGGAACGCCCACGACCCGGCACGCCCCGCACGGCCGCAGCGGCCATCCGGCGTTCGCCCGGGCCGCCGGCGGGGGCTGCTTCGCGCTCCCTCCCCCCTCCCCCCTCCCCCCTCCCCCCTACTTCCCGCCGCCTCCGCCCGACGTCCCGCCGGCCCCCGCGCCCGCCTTCATCAGCGCCTGCGTGCGCTCGATCTCGCGCCGCGCCCACGCCGCCCAGTGCGCGTCCGCCGCCGCGCCCGCCGCGAAGGCCGCGATCGCCTCCTCCAGCCG
>JACRIP010000517.1 GCA_016220045.1 Planctomycetota bacterium | reverse complement strand
GTGGTCTCCGCTTCGTGGCCCTTCGTGTTCCCGTCGTCCTACGTGGCCCTTCGTGTTCCCGTCGTCTTTCGTGGCCCTGCGCAGCACTTCAGACCATCGCCGCCCCCCACCCCCACCGCGAGCCAACCGATGTTCGCCCTCCTCGAAAGCCTCCGCACCGCCCTCCAGGCCATGCGGGTCAACAAGTTCCGCACCGGGCTCACCCTGCTCGGCGTCCTGATCGGCGTCGCCAGCGTGCTCGCCATCGGCGCCATCGGGCAATCCGGCAAACGCCTGATCATGGAGGAGCTCGAGACCTTCGGCACCACCTCGCTCTGGGTCAGCCGCAGGCACGACCAGTCGCCGACGCGGACGGAGCGGCACGGCTGGGCAATCACGAACGACGACCTGGCCGAAATCGTCGCGCGCTGCGATCGCGTCCGCCGCGTCTCCCCGATGTACGGCGCCTGGGGCAAGTGGGCGCGCGTCGGGTCCAAGTACGCGCGCTGCCGCATCATCGGCGTGAGCGCCGACTACGCCAGCATCAACAACGAAGCCCTCCGCAGCGGCCGCTTCCTCGTGCCCGGCGACGTCGCCGAGCGCCGCAAGGTGTGCGTCATCGGGACGGAGATCCAGAAGGCGCTCTTCGGCGCCGACGCCGACCCCGGCGGCGCGTGGCTCGACATCGGCATGGGCAAGTTCCAGATCGTGGGCGTGCTCGCGCCGAAGAACCGGGACTTCCTGGCGAGCATCGGCTCGCTCGGCGGCGAGACCGCGAACGACCGCGTCGTGATCCCCTACACCACCTTCCAGACGCGCTTCGGCCTGCACGAGATCGAGGTGGTGCAGGCGCAGGCGCTGTCGGTGGACGAGGCCGAGACCGCGGCCCGGCAGGTCTGCGAGCTGCTCGCGTTGCGCCACGGCGGCCGGTTCGAGTACAAGAGCGAGACCATGAAACAGTACATCGACACCACGAACAAGGTCGTCGGGGTGGCGTGGTGGGTGGCGCTGGTGGCGGCGGGGATCTCGCTGGTCGTCGGCGGCATCGGCATCATGAACATCATGACGTCGTCGGTGATGGAGCGCGTGCGCGAGATCGGCGTGCGCAAGGCGGTGGGGGCGAAGGACCGCGACATCCTGCTGCAGTTCCTGGTCGAGGCGGTCGTCATCAGCGTGTCGGGTGGCGTGCTCGGGCTCGGCGTCGGGGTCGGCGCCACGCTGGCGATCGAAGTCCTTTTCGAGCGTCCGATCGCGCTCTCGTGGTACTTCCTGACGCTCGGCTTCGGCGTGTCGGTGGTCACGGGGATCATCTCGGGACTTTATCCGGCCTGGCGCGCGGCCCTCATGGACCCGGTGTACGCCCTGCGCTACGAGTGACGCGGTCGTAGCTCCGCCTTCAGAGGCCAGGGCAAGAGCCTCCGGCCGGACCACTCCGGGGCGGCCACAAGGGCCGCCCCTACCGAAAGCCCTGGCCAGCCGTAGGGGCGGACCCCCGTGTCCGCCCCGCCGGCTCCGCCCTGCCAACACCGCTGGGGAGAGCCTCTTCAGGCGGAAGCCGTGGCCGCATGCCGGACGATCAGGCCCTTCGGTCCGCCTGAAGGCGGAACTACGAACGAGATTCGCGCGAGGGCGTCCACCGTTGCCCGCCAGAACGGAGTCTATCCCTACTCCCTGACCCCTACTCCCTCGCCCCTCGTCCCGCCGCCGCCGCGCGCCGCTCGACCCAGCGGACCAGCGCCGTGCCCAACGCCGCCTTCGACGCATCCGGCAGCTCGCGCACTTCCCCGCCCGCCGTAATCAGCCGGAACCCCGCGCGCTCCGCGCCGAAGGAGGCCGGCCCGTTCAGCACGATCAGGTCCGCCCCTTTCGCGACCAGCTTGCGCCGCGCGTTCGCCTCCGCATCCTGGACCTCGACCGCAAAGCCCACGATCACCCGCCGCCCCTTCTTGCGCCCGATCTCGCGGAGGATGTCGGGGTTTTCGACCAGCGCCAGCGTGACCGCCCCGCCTGTTTTCTTGAGCTTGCCCGCCACCCGCCGCGCCGGGCGGTAGTCCCCCACCGCCGCCGCCATCACCACCGCGTCCGCGCGCCCCAGCGCCGCCAGCGTCGCGCGCCGCAGCTCGAGCGCGCTCACGACCCGCGTTACGGTAATCCCCTGAGGATCGCGCAGGAGCACCGGGCCGGTGACGAGATCCACCGTATGCCCGCGCCGGCGCGCCGCGCGCGCGACGGCGAAGCCCATGCGCCCGCTGGAAGGATTGGTGAGGTAGCGGACCGCGTCCAGGTACTCGTGGGTCGGTCCGGCCGTGATCAGGAAGTGCATAGCGCCGCGCGGATCGCGGCCACGATCCGTTCCGGCTCCGCCAGCCGCCCCTGCCCCTCGTGCCCGCACGCCAGCATCCCCGCCTCCGGCTCGACGATCCGCGCCCCCCGCTCCCGTAAACACCGGAGATTCGCCTGCACCGCCGGATGGGCGTACATCCGGTCGTTCATCGCCGGCGCCACCAGGAGCGGCGCCCCGCAGGCGAGCGCCAGCGACGAGAGCAGGTCGTCCGCCAGCCCGAGCGCCAGCTTGGCAATCACGTTCGCCGTCGCGGGCGCGATCACCAGCAGGTCCGCCTTGTCCGCCAGCGTCACGTGCGCGATCGACGCGACGTACTCGCGGTCGAAGAGGTCGACGAAGACCGGGCGGTGCGTCAGGGCCTCGAAGGTGACCGGCGTCACGAACTGCGTCGCGGCGTGCGTCATCACGACGCTCACGCCGGCCTTCGCCTGCACCAGGGTGCTGGCGAGCTCCGCCGCCTTGTAACAGGCGATGGAGCCGGACACGCCGAGCAGGATCTCCTTGCCTTCCATGGCCCAAGGCCCCCGTTACAGGGTGGTCGCGATCTCCCGCATGTCCTCTTCCCGCACCAAGTGGATCTTGTCCTGCAGGATCTCGTCGAGGACCACGTCGATCAGGTTCTTGGAGGTCGACGACACCAGCCGCGGTGCGCCCTTGTTCAGTTCCTGAATGCGCTTCTGCACCAGGACGGTCAGCTTGAACCGGCCGCCGACCTTCTTGATCGCGTCCTCGATCTTGATCTTCGAATCCATGTGTGGCGGGCTCCTTTCCGCGGGGACTACTCGACGTTTTGCACCTGTTCCTTGAGCCGCTCCACCTCGGCCTTGATCGCGATCACGCACTGGGAGATCTCGGCGTCGTTCGCCTTCGACCCCATCGTGTTCGCCTCGCGCACCATCTCCTGCGTCAGGAAATCGAGCTGCTTGCCGATGTCGCCGTCCTCTTTTTTCAGCGAGCGCCGGAACTCCGCGAGGTGCGAGTCCAGCCGCTGGATCTCCTCCGCGATGTCGCAGCGGTCGGCGAAAATCGCCAGCTCGCGCGCGAGGTCGCTCGGCGCGATCGCCGGGCCCTTGCCCGCGAGCAGCGTCTCCAGCCGGGTCGCCAGCCGCGTCTGATACTCGCCGGGCACCAGCGGCGCGCGGACCTTGACGCGCTCCAGCGCCGCGGAAATCCGCTTCAGGATCTCGGTCAGCGTCGCCGCCAGCCGCTTGCCCTCGCGCGCGCGCATCTCGCTGATCTGGTCGAGCGCCTGCTCGACGACGGCGCGCAGCTTCGGCATGTGCGCCCGCATGTGGCCGGCCGCGTCGTTCTCGACCTCCATCACGCCCGGCAGGCCGAGCAGCAGCGCGAGGTCGATGCCCGCGCTCTTCAGCTTGAGCCCGGTCGCCAGCCCCTTCAATTGCTTGAGGTAGGCCTTGACCAGGTCGTTGTTGATCGCCAGGTTCGGACGCCGCCGCTTCTCCTTCACCGTCACGTCCAGTTCGACGGTGCCGCGCGACACGCGCTTGCGCACCAGCTCTTCGAGCTGGCCCTCGAACTCCGCCAGGCCGTCGGGGAGGTGGCAGACGAGCTTGTAAAAGCGGTGGTTGACGGAGCGGAACTCGGCGTTGATGGTCAGGTCTTCGTCCTCGGCGTGCGCCTGTCCATAGCCGGTCATGCTGCGCATGGTCGATCCTTCATTTCGGCTCGGGCCGGGTACCGGGCTTGACGAGCGGGAGCCCCTCGCGGCAGCGCGGGCATTCGGCGGGCTGCCAGACGGGCGGGGCGAGCTGGAGCAGCGCGTGGAAGGGCACGTCGAACGGGCCGTTGCCGGCGGCGCCGGACCGGTCGACGAGCGCGGCGACGCCGACCACGCGACCGCCCGCGGCGCGCACCGCGGCGACGACTTCCTGGGCCGAACCGCCGGTGGTCACGACGTCCTCGCAGACCAGGACGGGCTCGTCGGGGGCGACGGCGAACCCGCGGCGGAAGGCGAGCGTCGTGCCCTCCCGTTCCATGTAGACGGCGCGTGCGGCGAGCGCGCGCGCCAGTTCGTAGGCGGGCAGGATGCCGCCGACCGCGGGGCCGACCACCGCGCGCACGCCGGCGGGACGGAAGCGCTCCGCCAACCCGGCGAGCAGCGGTCCGGCGACCTCGGGTCTTTCCAGGAGGCGGGCGCACTGCACGTAGGTGTCGGAGTGGAGGCCGGAGGAGAGGCGGAAGTGTCCCTTCTGCACGGCGCCCAGGCGCAGGAACTCGTCGAGCATCGCGCGGCCCCGAGGATGCGGTGAAGACCGGAGTCGTTACTTGTCGGAGGAGCCGGGCGCGCCCGAGCCGCCGGGCGAGCTGGAGGAGTCGCCGTGGGACCCGGAATCGCCGGGGGGCGCGGGCGGCTGCTCGATCTTCTGAGTGGAGCCGGAACCGGGGGGCATCAGGGAGCGCTCGGTGCGCAGGAAGCGGGCATTGATGAGGAGTGCGAGCCCGAAGTAGAGCGTGGCGAGGATGACGGTGATGCGCGCCGCGGCGCTGACCGCCTTGGTGCCGAAGACGGTTTCGCCGCCGCCGCCGCCGCCGAAGGCGCCCGCGAGGCCGCCGCCGCCGTCGCCCTGGCTGGGCTGCAGGAGCACGATGCCGATCATCAGGATGCAGACGACGGCGAAGATGAACATCAACAGGCCCGCGAGGAAGGACATTGCGGTTCTCCGAAAAAATGAAGCGTCGCGCGCGCCGCGCACGACGAACTCAGGTGTTAGGCGGACTGGTCCTTGAACCGGACGATGCCGGCGAAGGCTTTCGCATCGAGGCTGGCGCCGCCGACGAGGGCGCCGTCGACGTCGGGTAGGCGCATGAGATCGGCGGCGTTGTCGGGCTTGACGCTGCCGCCGTACTGGATGCGCAGGCCGTCGGCGACGGCGCCGAAGCGCTTGCGCAGCCAGGCGCGCAGGCCGGCGTGGACTTCCTGGGCCTGGCCGGGGGTGGCGGTCTTGCCGGTGCCGATCGCCCACACCGGCTCGTAGGCGAGGATCATGCGTTCGAGGGCGTCGGCGCCGAAGCCGGCGAGTGAACCCTCGAGCTGGCCGCGCACGACGGCGTCGGTCGCGCCGCGCTCGCGCTCCTCCAGCAATTCCCCGATACAGAGAATCGGCGTGAGGCCGACGGCGAGGGCGCCGCGGAGCTTCTTGTTGATCTGGTCGTCCTTTTCGCCCAGCAGGTGGCGTCGCTCGGAATGGCCGAGGATGACGTATTCGCAGCCGACGTCCTTGAGCATGGCGGGCGAGACTTCGCCGGTGAAGGCGCCCTTCGGTTCCCAATGGCAATCCTGGGCGCCGAGGCGGATGTTCGTGTCGCGCACCTGGTCGGCGACGTCGAGCAGGTAGACGAAGGGCGGGCAGATGCCGACTTCCACGTCATCGACGCGTTCGAGGTCGCGGCGGACGGCGGCGGCGAGGGTGGTCGCCTCGCGCAAGGTGGTGTTCATCTTCCAATTGCCGACGATCACGGGGCGGCGCACGCAAAACTCCCGCAGAGCTGGCGCGGAGGGAACCCGATTTGCTTCGGAGAGGGCATTTGTAAACGGTTGAATATATCAGAGGATGCGGCGATGTCAAGGAAAACGGTGGCCAGTGGCCAGTGGCCAGTGGCCAGTGGACGGTGGCCAGTGGCCAGTGGACGGTGGACGGTGGACGGTGGCCGGTGGACGGTGGCCAGTGGGCAGTGGACGGTGCCGCGGGGCCGATTGGCGGGCGGGTGGCGTTCTCAGAGCCGTACCCGGAATACACCATTCCACGTAGAGTCGCGTCACGACGCGCGCCTACCGCCGGGCGTGTCGCGCTCACCACCACGGCCCCCCCCCCCGGAACCCACGAGGCGCCCCCCTCACCGACAACTATCCCCCGTCCACCGTCCACTGTCCACCGTCCACTGTCCACCGTCCACTGTCCACCGTCCACTGTCC
>JACRIP010000515.1 GCA_016220045.1 Planctomycetota bacterium | reverse complement strand
GGCGGTCGAGAAGGCGCTACGCTGCCTCGACGATCCGCAGGCGGAACGCTATCGGGTGTTCGCCCGGTCGCTCTTCCTGCTCCTGCGGGACCTGGAGCTGCCGGGGACGCTGGCCTGCCGCGTGGCCGACGCCTACCGCCTGCTGCGCGATCCGCGCCGGCTCGAGCATGTGCTGGCCACCCCGCCCCTGTGGTTCGCCCCCGTGCTGACGCCGGAGGCCCTGGAGCCGCTGCGCCTGCGGCTCCAGCTCCTGACCGAGGCCGGGATCGTGGAGTTCGTGACCCGGCCGCTCGGCAAGGCGCACGCGGATGAGGCCGAGACCCAGGCGGCGCGCGAGCGGGCGGTGCGGGCGCTCGCGTCGGCGCTGGACGCGCGCCGCGAGCAGGCGCCGCTCTGCGACCGGAACGATCGCCTGCGCGCGCTCGACGAGCTGTCGGGCGGCCGCTACCTCAGCGCGGCCCTCACGCGCCTCCTGCCGATCTTCCGCCTCGATCCGCCGGCCGGAGCGGTTCAGGCGCTTCCCGTAGGCGGGTACGCCGATCTGACCAATCGCGGGCCCTTCGACCGCCTCGTGATCTCGGAGCTGGCCTACCCCGAGGAGGAGTTCCTGCGCCGCCACGTGGAGGGCGAGCAACTCTACTACGACCTGGAAGCGCCGCCGCGCCAGGCGCCGGCCGTGGAGCTGGTCCTGCTGGACGGCTCGCCGATGACCTGGGGCACGCCGCGCCTGGCCGGGCAGGCGGCGGCCCTGGCGGTGCTGGAGCGGGCGCGCGCCGGGCGGAGGGCGGTGCGGCTCTTCGGCGCGGCCGAGCCGCTGATCGAATTCAGCGACCTCGACACGCGCGCCGGGCTCGGGCGCCTGCTCGATCACCAGCGCTGGCGCCAGGGGCTGGAGGGACCGCTGGCTGCCGTTCTCAGCCGGGCGGGCGAGACCGCGGCGGAGGTCGGCGCCGCCCTCGATGTGTTCGTCTGCACCGAGGCCGGACGGGTGGAGGAGGTCGAGCGCCTGCTGCGCGCCCTGGACCGGCCGCCCGGCCTGCGCGCGCACCTCTTCTCCGTAGATTGCCTGAGCGGCACGGCACGGCTGGCGACGCTGCGCGACTGCGGCCACGACGAGGTTTTTCGGCTCGAGCTCAACCCGCGCGAGGTGGAGCCGCCGGAGCGGCCGGCGCGACCGCCGTCGCCGGCCTCGGCGCCGGCCGGCGGCGTGGCCGCGGAAAACTGCACGGTACGCCCGGAATTCCAGTGGGGCCACTGGTCGAACGTGACCTGCGCATCGATCGACGATGCCGGGCGGGCGGTGACCGGGCACGCGAACGGCGACATCCACCTGTGGAACGCGCTCACGGGCGAACGGATCGCGCGGATCGCGGCGGTCGAGCGTTACGTGCACGCGGTGTGCATCTCCGGCGATCACGTGATGGTCTCCGCGCTGAATTCCCTGCGCGCGCTCTCGCTCGCCGGCGGCGCCGAACGGCCGATGTCGGCACAGATCCTGCCGGTCAGCTCCTGGGCGCTGCGGCGCGGCCGCGCGGCCGGCGAGTTCTACTGGCTGGATCCGCGCCGGACCGTGCATTGGTACGACGCGAGCGAGGACCGGCTGGGCTCGTCCGCGGTCGAACCGACGATGCGGGGCGCCGTGTTCGCCGTGCTGCCGGAGCTGGAGGGAATCGTCTATCCCGGCGCCACGGGCGGGCCGGGCTTCTACCCGCGCGGGGGGCGGGCGGCCGCGGACGATCTGCTGACCTTCGGACGGCTCTTCGGGGCGGGGATGGAGGGTTTCTTCGATGAGCTCGGCGGGGTTTTCGACGAAGCCGGGGGCATGTACCTGAAGCGTGGCGTGCGCCACGTGGAAGTGCGCACCTGGCTTCCTCCGGAGGGCAAGCCGGCGGCGGGCGGTGCGTGGCACCGTCCGACCGGCGTAGTCCTGGAGATCCCTGAGACGCCGCTGGCGGTGAACGCGGCCTGTGGACGGGGAATCTGCGCGAACGGCGACATGCTGTGGTTCTGGGATGTCGCGACGGGTCGGATGATTGCGCGCCGGCCGCCGGCGAAGGCGCTGGCCAAGCCGCTGCCGGCCGGGATGGAGCGGGCGCACGCGGCGCCCCGGGTCGGATGGACCTGGACCGCGCAGCCGCACGCCCTGGCTTTCCCGACCAAGGAAGCGTCGGTGCTGCGATTGCGCTGGGACGGCCCGGTGCGGATCGACCGGAGTCCCATCCGCAGCCAGCAGGTACTGACCGAGTTCCTGCACAAGCAGATCCACGGAGTGGCCCGGATCTTCGCGACCCCTGCGCCCGACCCGCTCGAGAAACGCGACCTCTGCGCGATCGGCGAGCACCTTACGCTGGCGAGCCGGCAACGGCACGACTACGAATTCTTGGTCGCGGGCCAGGAAGCGCCGGTGGCGTGGTTCTTCTACCAGGGCGCGGATCGTTGGGCGCTGGTGACCGAGGAGGGGCTGGCCGCGGGCACGCGACTGGGGCTGGCGGCCGTGCGCATGCCCGCGGGACTGCGGTTGCGGGAGGACCCGCACGGGGTCGGCGCGTTGCTGCGATTTTGGGAGGCGGGCTTGCGGAAGCCGATCGGCGAGGGCGGCGACGCCGCGGCCGGCGCGGACACGGCCGGCAAGGATGGGGCATCATGACGACGGACGCGACGGATGGACGGGGCCGCGATGCGTCGGGCCCGGGGCGCCCGGGGTCGGGCGGTCCGGGGTCGGACGGCACGGGGAGGCCGGACGGCGCGCCGGCGAGCGGCGCAGGGTCTGCGGCCACGATCATGGCCACACGTGCGCCGGTGGCCTTGCGTGTGCACGCGGGCCCGCTGCCGCGCGTCCCGGTGGCCTGGGAGCGGGGACCGGCGCCGGCCATGTGCCACGGATTCTTCGTGCCGGCCGCGGATGCGCGGCGCCTGCCCGAGTTGGTGTCGGCGATTCCGGCGGAACGCCAGCCGGAGGTTCGCGTACTGGCGGAGCGGGCCGGGTGGTTCTTCCTGCTGCCGCGCGGCGAGATGCCCGCGGTCGGCGCCCACGGGCTGGCGCGCCGGGACGGGGACCCCGGGCTCTTCCATCCCGCGGAGCTGACGCCCGTGCCGGCGCCGACGGCGGGCGCGCTCCGGGAGGCGGGGGTCGGACCGGGCGAATGCCTGATCGGGTACGTCGCGGAGGCGCAGCTCGCCTGGGTGCGGGTGCCGCCGGGGGCGCTCGGGGACCTGGCGGGGCTGATCGGCGCGCGCCCGCCCGAACGGCCGTTGACGGCGGCCGCGGTCACCCCGCCGCCGCCGCCCGCTCTCGGGGACTTTCCCGAGTTCGCACCGTTGCCGCCGCCGCCGGCGGGCGAGTGGCTGGCGCAGGCTCGGCGCGAAATCGGCGCGCCGGAGCGGAAGCGGCGCGGCTTGCTGGACCGACTGCTGGGTCGGGGCGCTACGCCGCCCCTTCCCGAGGACTGGGAGGCGGCACGGCGCGCGGCGCGCGGGTCGCGGGCCCGGGGGGAAGCGGCGGCGGGCGGCGCGGCAGCCGCCGGCGGGGAGCGCGTGCGCGAGTTGGCGCCGGCACCCTTCCGGCGGCTGCGGGAGTTCCTGGATCGGATATTGCGCGGACCGGCGGGCGGCACCGCAGCGCGGGACGGGAGCGGAGGCGGCGGCGGGTTTGTCGGGCGGATGAGCGCGGCGCTGCGGGCGGCCTTGCGCGACCGGCACGCGGCGATGATGGACCGCCTGCTCGGCGCCTTCGCCCGTGGCGACCTCGATCTGGCACTGCGCCATTCGATCCCGATCAACGATGACTTCGTGGACGACCTGCGCGGGCCGCGGCGGCTGGCGACCAACTGGCGCCTGCCGGACAACCTCGTCGACTTCACGCTCGGCCTGCTCAACCGACGCGCCGGGGCGGTGATTCCGACCGCGGGCCTGGAGGGCCAGGTGATGTCCCTAGTGGCCGCCTATCACCGGGCCGCGCAGGCGATGGAGGCGCGGGGCGAAGCGCGGAAGGCGGCCTTCGTGTACGCGCATCTGCTGCACGACTTCCAGCGGGCGGCCGACGTGCTGGCGCGCCACGGGTACGCGCGCGAGGCGGCGGCGGTGTATCTGGAGAAGCTGGGGAATCGGCGGGCGGCGGCGGAGGCGCTGCTCGCGGGCGGGCACGTGGACGACGCGGCGGGGCTGTGGCTGGAGCAGCAGGAGTTCGCGGCCGCGGCCTCGGTTTACGAGCGCGCGGGGTTCCCGGAGGAGGCGCGCGGGTGCTACGTACGGCAGGCGGAGCATCTGGCGGCGGCCGGGCTGCGCATGGACGCGGCGGGGGTCTGGAGGGAGCGGCTGGGGGACGCCGAGCGTGCGCTCGCGCTCTACCGGGAGGAGCTGGAGAAGGGACGGGCGGAGCGGCGCGGCGAGGCGGGAGCGTTGGTGCTCGAGTTGGAGCATGCGGGCGGGGGCGACGTGGCGGCGGCGTGGGCGGCGGTGCTGGGCCGGGTGCGTACGGCGGCGACGGCGCGCGCGGCGGCGCGAGCAGACGCGGGGGCGCTGGTGGAGCTGCACCGGCGCGTGCGCGAGTGGCGGCCGGAGCGGAAGCTGCCGGAGGGGCTGGACGAAGCGATGCGGCGGGCGGCGCGGGGTGATCTGCTGGAGCTGGTGGCGGCGGCGAACACGGCGGGGGGGGCGCAGGGTGCGGCGCTGGGGGAGCTCAGGAGGATCCTGGAGGTGGAGCAGGACCGGCCGGCGTTGCGCGATCTGGTGCGGGCGCTCGGGCGGCGCGGGGCGGCGGGGGCGACGAGCGCCGACCCGGATCAGGCAGTGAGGAGGGTCACCGAGTCGGAGGG
>JACRIP010000509.1 GCA_016220045.1 Planctomycetota bacterium | reverse complement strand
GCGGGGGGAGCGGCCGGCGGCGCCGGCGCGGCGGCCGTGCCCGCGGCGGAGCGCCTGGCCGAGGCCCGGCGGCTGCTGGCCGAGGCCGGCTTCCCGGAGGGCAAGGGCTTCCCCAAGGTCGAAATCCTCTACAACACTTCCGAGGCGCACAAGAAGATCGCCGCCGTCATCCAGAGCATGTGGCGCAAGAACCTCGGCGTCGAGGTCGAATTGCGCAACACCGAATGGAAGGTCTACCTCGACCAGCTCACCAAGCTCGACTACTCGGTCGCGCGCCGCGGCTGGATCGGGGATTACACGGACCCCAATACCTTCATCGAGCTCTTCACCGCCGCGAGCGGCAACAACAACACCGGCTGGGCCAATCCCGAGTACGACCGGCTGGTGCACGCGGCCAACGCCGAACGGGACAAGGCGAAACGCTTCGCGCTGCTCGCCGCGGCCGAACGCATCCTGCTCGACGAGCTGCCGATCCTGCCGATCTACTTCTACGTGTCGCAGAACCTCTACCGCGACGAGGTCCAGGGCTGGCACATGAACCTGCAGAGCGTGCATCCGCTCAACGAAGTGGTGAAGGGGGACGGGAGCGGCACGCTGGTGATCAACAACGACGACGAGATCCAGACCATCGATCCGGGGCTGGCGCGCGGCGTGCCCGAGCACCGCGTCTCGATCGCGCTCTTCGAGGGGCTCCTCAACTACGACCCTCAGACCCTCGATCCGATCCCGGGCGTCGCCGAAACGTGGGAAATCTCCGCGGACGGCAAGACCTACACGTTCCACCTGAGGGCATGCGCCTGGAGCGACGGCGCCCCGGTGCGCGCGCAGGACTTCGTCTACGCCTGGCGCCGCGTGCTCGATCCGGCGGTCGCCTCGGACTATGCGCACCAGCTCTACTACCTGAAGAACGGGCGCGGCGTGAACGGCGGGAAGGCGAAGCCGGAGGAGCTGGGCGTGCGCGCGACCGACGACCGCACGCTGGTGGTCGAGCTCGAGGAGCCCACCGCCTTCTTCCTCAACCTGATGCCCTTCTTCACCTACTACCCGGTGCGCCAGGACGTGGTCGAGAAGCACGGCAACCAGTGGACCCGGCCCGAGCACTTCGTCGGCAACGGACCCTTCACGCTCACGGAGCACGTGGTGAAGGACCACATCACCCTGGCGCCGAACGCGCGCTACTGGGGCGCGGCGAAAGTGAAGCAGAAGGAGGTGCGGTTCCTGCCGGTGGACAACGCGAACACGGCGTACAACATGTTCGACGGCGGGCAGTGCGACATCGTCACGTCGGTGCCGCTGGAGCTGATCGACACCATCCTGAAGCGCCCGGACTATCACAGCGCGCTCTACCTGGGGACCTACTTCTATTCGTTCAATGTCACGAAGCCCCCCTTCAACGACAAACGAGTACGACGGGCGTTCACCCTAGCCTTTGACCGGGACATCATCTGCGGGAAGATCCTGAAAGCGGGGCAGCAGCCGGCGTGGGCGGTGTCGCCGCCGGCCTTCCCGGGCTACGACGGGCCGACGATCGGGCGGTAGGAGGAAGTCCAAAGTCCCACGAGTCCAAAGTCCGACGGGGCGAATGCCCAAGGTCGAAGTTCCCATGTCGAGGACCGGTCCCCCCAGAATCGTAGGGGCGCCCCTTGTGGGCGCCCCCGCCGGCCGAGGGAGCCTGCCGCGGCCACCTTTTGGGCGGGCCACCGGGCCGCCCCTCCAAATCTTCGCCTGGAGCGTGCCTTCCCGCGATGTTCGCCTTCCTCATTCGCCGCCTCGCCGCCGGCGCCGCCACGCTCTTCGTGATCGCCACCCTCTGTTTCGTCATCACGCGCTTCACGCCCGGCTCGCCCTTCTCCTCCGAGCGCGCGCTCACCGCGGAGGCCTTCGCGGCCAAGAACGCGCGCTACGGGCTCGACCGGCCGCTGCCGGTGCAGTACGTGGTGATGCTCGGCAACTACCTGCGCGGCGACCTCGGTCTGTCGATCAAGTATCCCGACCGCTCGATCAGCGAACTCCTGCTGCCCGCCTTCCGGGTCTCCATCTGCCTGGGGCTGCTCGCGATCCTGCTCGCGCTCGCGGCGGGCGTGCCGCTCGGCGTCCTCGCCGCGGCGCGCCAGAACCGGCTCGCCGACCGGGTGGCAATGCTGCTCGCCGTCGGCGGCATTTGCGTGCCCAACTTCCTCCTCGGCCCGCTCCTCGTCATGGTCTTTGCCTTCTGGTTCGGATGGGTGAAGCCCGCGGGCTGGCCGCAGGACCTCTCCTGGGAGGAGTTGAAGAAGCTCGCGCTGCCGGCGATCACGCTGTCGATGGTGCACGTGGCCTACATCTCGCGCCTGGGGCGGGCGGGGATGCTGGATGTGCTGCACAAGGACTTCGTACGCACTGCGCGCGCCAAGGGGCTGTCGGAATTCGTCGTGGTCGTCAAGCACGCGCTCCGCAACGGGATCACGCCGGTCGTCAGCTACCTCGGTCCCATGGTGGCGCTCATCCTCACCGGCTCGATCGTCGTCGAGCGCGTGTTCGCGATTCCCGGCCTGGGCAAGCACTTCGTGGACGCCGCGTTGGCGCGCGATTACCCGATGGTCATGGGCACGATGTTGCTCTACAGTACACTCCTGATCCTACTCAATATCGCCGTCGATTTCGCCTACGGCATTCTCGATCCGCGGGTGCGGGTGCTGTAGGCACGAGTCCAAAGTCCCACGAGTCCAAGGTCCAAAGTCCAACGAAGTCCAAAGTCCCGAGTCGAACGGAGTCCAAAGTCCCGAGTCGAAAGTCCAAAGTCATTCGAGTCCGAACGTCGCATTGCAGAAGCCGGGATTCTCGTGGTTGCATGGGGAACCCCACGGCTACCGAGCAAACTCGCGAGACTTGGGATCCGTTGGGCCTTGCACTGTAGACTTTGGACGGCTTTCGACTTTGGACTTCGTTGGACTTTGGACCTTGGACTCGTTGGACTCGATCCTCCGTGGTTTTATGACTGCTTGACGGTGTTCGATGGCCGTGAATCTTGACGTCGCCCCCCCCCGTCCGCCATGGAAGATGGTGCTGCGGCGCTTCCTCCGCCACCGGCTCGCCGTCGCGTGCCTGGGCATGCTGCTCCTGCTCGGGACCGCCGTGCTCGTGATCCCGCTGGTCGCGCCCCACCCGTTCGACGAGCAGTACTACGACTACATGACCGGCAAGCCCAACGCGACCTTCTGGATGGGCACCGATTCGATCGGCCGCGACCTCTTCGTGCGCGTCTTCCGCGGCGGCCGGCTCTCCCTCGCCGTCGGGCTCCTGGCCACCACCATGAGCGTCGCCATCGGCCTGGTCTACGGCGCCGCGTCCGGACTCGCGGGCGGTCGCATCGACCTCCTGCTCATGCGCGTCGTCGACGTGCTCTATGGAATGCCCTATATGTTCCTCGTGATCATGGCCATGGCCGTCTTCCAGAGCCGATCCATGCTCCTGGTCTTCCTCGTCCTCGGCTGCTTCGGCTGGATGACCATGGCGCGCATCGTCCGCGGCCAGGTCCTCTCCCTGAAGGAACAGCAGTTCGTCGAGGCCGCGCGCGCCCTCGGCGTCCGCACGCCGGCGATCCTGTGGCGGCACATGCTGCCCAACCTCCTTGGCCCCGTGATCGTCTACGCCACCCTCACGGTTCCGTCCGTGATGCTCCAGGAGTCCTTCCTCAGCTTCCTCGGACTCGGCGTGAGCGAACCGGAGACCTCCTGGGGACTCCTGATCGCCGACGGCACGCAGACGATCAGCAAGGATACCCTGTGCTGGTGGCTGATCGCCGCCCCCGGCGGGCTCCTGGCCTTCACCCTGCTCTGTCTCAACACGGTCGGCGACGGCCTGCGCGACGCCTTCGACGTCCAACTCAGGTGAAACACTGATGAAGCTGCCGACCCTGCTCGCGGGGGTGCTCGGGTTCGGGGCGCTCGCGGCGACTGCCGAGGAGCCGGTCCCGGCGTACCGCCTCACCGCGCTCGCCCCCGCGGTCGCGCCGACCAGCGCGAAACGCGCCCGGGACCGCCTGGGCGGGCCCGATTGGGGCCTGGCGGTGGACGGAGCGGGCGTGACGCCGGCCCGGCTGGAAATGGCCCGCGGCGGGAGCTGCTGCTTCGAGGCCGCGCCGGGCGCCGCGCCGCGCGCGCGCCTGATCGCGCTCTCCCTCGGGGAAATCCTGGAGATCGACCGGCCGGTTTCGCTGCCCGTGACCCTGGCGCCCGAGCGGCGCACGCTCGCGTTCGGCGACGGCAGCACGGTCGAGATCGAGCTCGTGCCCTTCGCTGCGGACGGGGAGAGCGGCGACGACGCCCTGCCGACGGGCGCGGCCGAGGCCCGGCTCGGACATCGCGAGGTGGGCGAGCTCGACTTCGGCGGCGGCGACCGGACCGACCACTGGGCCTGCGAGCTCGACCGCCCCTCCTGGGTGGAATGCCTGATCTACCACCCGGACGCGCGCCTCGCCGCCGCCTGGGTCGGCGCCGCGGCAGCGGAGGGCGCGGAGGGCGCGGGGGGCGGATTCACGGCGCCCGACCCGGCCAAGGCCTTCACGCTCTTCCAGGGCAAGCGCCCGGCGGGGCGCCAGGTGCTGCGGCTCCGCGCCGCGCCGAACGCGCGCACCCGGTACGAACTGGTCGTGGTGCGGCGGCGCGCCGGGGCCGGAACGCGGGCGCCCTTCGTGCGCGCGCTGCTCGACCGGGCGGCGCACGAGGCCGCGCGGGCGGCGGCGCCGGACGGGGAGCGGGCCGACGCCTACCCGGCCGCGGCGCGCGCCGTGCTCGTCACCCTGGACGCGCCCGAGGTGCGCGATGCGTTGCGCGCGGGGCTGGACCATCGCGACGGC
>JACRIP010000508.1 GCA_016220045.1 Planctomycetota bacterium | reverse complement strand
TCCGGGCGCGCAGGGCCGTCAGGTACTGCTGGATCGCCTCCAGGACGGGCGGGCGATTGACCACGAGCAGGAGGTCGCCCTGCGCGGCGATGGAGTGGCGGTTGTCCGCCCAGGAGTCTTCGGAGAAATTGGTGCGGATCGCCTCGATGAGGTCATCGGGGCTCAGCAGCGGGCCGAGTCCGCCTTCGTTGATGCCCGGGGCCGCGTCGTCGCCGCGACCGCGCAGCACGCGACCGGGCAGGTCGTTGTGCTGCGCGCCGAGGAACCCGATGTCGTACATCTTGAGCACCGGCTCGTCCGCGGCCTGCGCCACCGGCAGGCCACCCATGCCGCCGGCCCCCACCAGCGCCGTCAGCGCCGCGACCGCCACCAGCGCCGCGCCCACCCGGAGCCAGGCCCTTCCCACCGTTCGTTCCATGCCGAACCTCCTCAATGTGCCGGCTTGCGTCTCGTAGAAACCCGCTGAGCGACCGCTCCCGCGTGCCGCGCCACCCGATCAAGCAGGATTCGTGCCGCGCCCGCCGCCGCCCACCAAACCGCGCCCCGCCGCCGCATTCCGGCACGACTTCAGGTAAGCGCCCGATGCCGACGCGCCCCCGCTCCCGCACAGCCGCTTTACACCGTCCGGCCGGCGCGCGAACAAGATGCTTTACAGCCGCACCCCGCAAGGCAGCGAATCCCGTGGCTTTTCCGGCCCTCCCCTGCTATCCTGACGCGCCCTTTCCCGGCGTCCCCTACTCCTTGGGAGTTCACCGATATGGCCAAGATGAAGGCGATTCGGAAGCTCGGCGCCCGCGCGGGGATGGAAGTCGTCGATACCGACCTGCCGAGGATCGGTCCGCACGACCTCCTGGTGCGCGTGCGCGCGACCTCGGTGTGCGGCACCGACCTGCACATCTACAAGTGGGACGCCTGGGCGCAGAGCCGGCTCAAGCCGCCGCTCACCATCGGCCACGAGTGTTGCGGCGAGGTCGTCGAGGTCGGCGCCTCGGTCCAGGGCTTCAAGCAGGGCGACTACATCTCCGCCGAATCCCACATCCCCTGCGGCCACTGTTTCCAGTGCCGCACCGGCCTGCAGCACATCTGTTCCAACCTCTCCATCCTGGGCGTCGACGTCAACGGCTGCTTCGCCGACTACGTCTCGATCCCGGCCGCCTGCGCCTGGCAGAACGATCCTTCGCTCCCGGTCGAGATCGGGTCAATCCTGGAGCCGATGGGCAACGCGGTCTACGCCACCCTCATCGAGGACGTGGCCGGCCGTTCGGTCGCGGTCTTCGGCTGCGGCCCGACCGGGCTCTTCTCCTGCGGCGTGGCGCGCGCCGCCGGCGCGTCGCTCGTGATCGGCATCGACCTCAACCCCGGCCGCATGGAGCTCGCGCGCAAGATGGGCGCCGACCACGTGATCGCCGGCAACGACCCCGAACTGCTCGACAAGATCGCCCGCCTCACCGGCGGCCTCGGCATCGACGTCGTGCTCGAGATGTCCGGCGCCCCGGCTGCGGTGAAGACCGGATTCCGCATCCTCACCAAGGGCGGTCGCTACACCGCCTTCGGCCTGCCCTCCGGCCCGATCGAGCTCGACTTCGCCAACGACATCATCTTCAAGGGCGCACGCGTCCTCGGCATCAACGGCCGCGAGATGTTCACCACCTGGTACAAGATGATGGGCCTGCTCAAGTCCGGCCGCCTCAAGCCCGATCCCGTCGTCACCCACAAGTTCCGCCTCGAAGAGTTCGACAAGGCCTTCGCCGCCATGCAGTCGAACGAGGTCCCGTGCGGCAAGGTCGTCCTGCTGCCGTAAGCGCGGATTGTCGATTGACGAATGCCGAATGTCGATTGACTCCAGCCTCGGGTCGATCGAAGGCGTACCGAACCCTCGCCGGCATTCGAGCCCAGAAAGCGGAAATCGACATTCGACAATCGACAATCAGGAATAGACACTCGACCTGCGATTTTCCGGAGTGCGCCCATGCCCGCCGACCCCCTGGCCTTTCTCGCCGACGAAATCGCCGAACTGAAAGCGAAGAGCCTCTATCGCCCGCTCAAGGTGCTCCAGAGCGAGCAGAAAGCCACGTCGCAGATCGACGGCAAGCAGGTGGTGAACCTGTCGTCGAACAACTACCTGGGGCTGACCACGCACCCGCGGCTGATCGAGGCGGCATGCGCGGCGACGCGGCGCTACGGCGTGGGCTCGGCCGCCGTGCGCACGATCATCGGCACCATGGCCTTGCACGAGGAGCTGGAAGCCAAGCTCGCGCGCTTCAAGCACACCGAGGCGGCGCTGGTCTTCCAGTCGGGCTTCACGACCAACGTGGCGGTCTGCCAGTCGCTGATGACGGCGGAGTCGGACCTGCTGATCTCGGACGAGCTGAATCACGCGAGCATCATCGACGGCGCGCGGCTCGCGAAGGCGCCGCGCAAGATTTACGCGCACAAGGACATGGCGGGCCTGCACAAGATCCTGGAGGAGGGCAAGGGCGCGCGCCGCATCCTGATCGTGACCGACGGCGTGTTCAGCATGGACGGCGATATCGCGCCGTTGCCGGACATCGTGGAGCTCGCGGAGAAGTACGGCGCGATGGTGATGGTGGACGACGCGCACGCGAGCGGGGTGCTGGGCGCGAATGGGCGCGGCTCGGTCTCGCACTGGAAGCTCGACGGCCGGGTGGCGATCCAGATCGGGACGCTGTCGAAGGCGATCGGCTCGGTGGGCGGCTACGTCGCGGGCACGCAGCTCCTGCGCGACTACCTGATCCACAAGGCGCGGCCCTTCCTCTTCTCCAGCTCCTGCCCGCCGAGCGTGGCGGCGACCTGCATCGCCGCGCTCGACGTGCTCCTGGAAGAACCGCAGCTCATCGAGCTGATGTGGGAGAACGCGCGCTACTTCAAGGCGGGGCTGGTGCGCCTGGGCTTCGACACGGGCGCGAGCGAGACGCCGATCACCCCGGTGATTGCCGGAGACACGGCGCGGGCCATGAGACTCTCCGACCGGCTGTACCAGGAGGGGGTGTTCGCGCAGGCGATCGGCTTCCCGACGGTGGCGGAGGGGAAGGCGCGGGTGCGCACGATCGTCTCGGCGGCGCATTCGCGCGCGGAGTTGGACTTCGCGCTCCTGGCCTTCGCGAAGGTCGGGCGCGAGCTTGAGCTGATCCGGTAGGGAGCGGGGACGCGATGCGCCTGACGGGCAAGACGATCCTGGTGACCGGCGGCGGGCGCGGGCTCGGGCGCGCGCTCGCGCTCGGGCTGGCGCGCGAGGGCGCCGACGTGGCGGTCGCCGCGCGCACCACGGCGCAGGTCGAAGCGGTGGCGGAGGAGGTGCGTGCGCTCGGCCGGCGCGCGCTCGCGCTCACGGTGGACCTCACGCACCCGGAAAGCGTGGAGGCCATGGCGGTGGCGGTGCGCGCCGCGTGGCCGCGGCTGGATGCGCTGATCAACAACGCCGGGGTTTTCGCCTGGAAGGACTTCCTCGCCCTCTCGGTCGAGGAGTTCGACCGCTCGCTCGCCACCAACCTGCGCGGCGCCTTCCTCGCCTGCAAGGCCGTGGTCCCCGGCATGATCGCCGCGGGCGGCGGGGGAGGGGGCGGCGCGATCGTCAATATCGCCTCGGTCCACGGCCGCCATGGCGACGCCAAACTCACCGCGCACTGCGCCGCGAAGTTCGGGCTGCTCGGCTTCACCGAAGCCCTGGCGTGCGACCTGCGCAAGCACGGGATCAGGGTGAATGCCGTATGTCCGGGCGCGATCGAGTACCGGGCCGACGCGCCGGGGGCGGACGCGAAGCCGCCGCTCCTGGCCAAGGTCTGGCGCGACGACGTGGCGAAGCTGGTCATCTTCCTGTGTTCCGACGATGCGCGCCAGATCACGGGTTCGAGCTTCGATCTCTACGGCACCACGGAGCTGAAGGTCAGCGTCTTGTAGCGAACGATCCCCCTGTGAATTGTCTCATTGTGGGATTGTCTCATTGTCTCATTGGGAACTTGCGAGCCCTGTGAGGCCACGCAATCCCGGAGCAATGAGGCAATGAGACAATGTGACGATTTCATGGCGGCCCGACCGGGCCGCCTCAACCCCCAAGGACTATCCGACGATGGAAAACGTGACGATCATCGGCGCCGCGTGCGCCGGACTGACCGCGGCGATCTACGCCGCGCGCGCCAACCTCTCTCCGCTCGTCGTCGCCGGCACCTTCAAGCCGGGCAACGTGAGCGTGCCGGGCGGGCAGCTCATGACCACGACCGACGTGGAGAACTTTCCCGGCTTCCCTGCGGGGATCAAGGGCCCGGAGCTGATCAAGGCGATGCGCGCGCAGGCCGAGCGCTTCGGCGCGCGCTTCATCGACAACGACGAGGTCGTGACGCTCGACGGGTCGGGGCGGTCGCTTGCGCTCACGCTGGACGGCGGCGACCGGATCGAGACCAAGGCGGCGATCGTGGCCACGGGCGCGGTGCCGCGCACCATCGACATCCCCTCGTGGGAGACCTACTGGAATCGCGGGGTAGGCACCTGCGCGGTGTGCGACGGGCACTTCTTCCGGGGGAAAGAAGTCGCGATCGTGGGCGGCGGCGACTCGGCCCTGGAAGAGGCGCAGTACATGGCGAAGCTCTGCCCGCGGGTCTACCTGATTCACCGGAGGGACAGCCTGCGCGGCTCGAAGATCATGCAGGACCATGCGCTCAAGAACCCGGTGATCCAGCCGGTGTGGGATTCGACGGTCGAGGAGATCCTGGGCGACGGGACGCGCGTGACCGGGGCGCGGATCAAGAACGTGAAGACCGGCGCGACCTCGGAGCTCGCGCTCGGCGCGCTCTTCGCGGCGATCGGCCACGTGCCGGCGACCGCCTTCCTGAAGGGGAGCGTGGCGCTGGACGAGCAGGGGTACATCCCGGTGACGCGCGGGACGTTCACGAATGTCGCGGGGGTGTTTGCGGCCGGCGATTGTGTGGACCACGTGTATCGGCAGGCGGTGACGGCCGCGGGCATGGGCTGCATGGCGGCGATGGACGTGGAGCGCTGGCTGGCGACGCAGGGGTAGCGGCGCCTCCGGGCGGCGGCCGGAGGGCCTGTCCGCGGCGCGTCAGATCGGCGAAAAAACCGTGGCAATCCCCGCCGCGCGGAGCTACGCTGGCTGGCGCAGGCGCTCCCGCCGCGTCCGCGGCGTCCCCCTCCCCCGTCGCGACAGGGAGCGCGGTCGCGCCCGCACGGTCCCCCTCCCCCGCCGCAGCGGGGGAGGGTCGGGGAGAGGGTAGGTGCGCATCACCAAACGGCCCGCGAACTTCTCTCGAGCGCTCCCCCGCCCATGGCGAACGCCCAGCTCATCGACTCCTACGGCCGCCTGCATCGCCGGCTGCGGCTGTCGATCACCGACCGTTGCATGTTCCGCTGCGTCTACTGCATGCCGGAGGAGGTGAAGTGGCTGGACCGGCGCGAGCTGCTCTCGTACGAGGAGCTGACCCGCCTCTCGCGCGTCGCCGTGGCGCTTGGGGTGGAGCGCATCCGCATCACGGGGGGCGAGCCGCTGGTCCGGCGTGACGTGCCCGAGCTGGTGCGCGAGCTCAAGGGGATCCCCGACCTGAAGGACGTGAGCCTGACCACGAACGGCGTGAACCTGCCGGGCATGGCGCGGGCGCTCTACGACGCGGGGCTGCGCCGCATCAACATCTCGCTCGACACGCTCCGGCGCGAGCGTTTCCGCGAGATTGCGCGGCGCGACGCCTTCGACGACGTGATGGCGGGCATTCGGGCGGCGGAGGCGGCGGGCTTCGAGCGCATCAAGATCAACATGGTGGTGATGCGCGGCGTGAACGACGACGAGATCGTGGACTTCGCCCGGCTCGCGCGCGACACGCGGCACGAGGTGCGCTACATCGAGTTCATGCCGCTCGACGGCGACTCGATCTGGGACCGGAGCAAGGTTATCACCCTAAAGGAGATCGTGGCGCGGATCGAGGCGGCGTTTCCGCTGCTGCCGCCGGAGAATCTCGAGACGCCGGACCCGGCGCGCGAGTATCGGTTTGCGGACGGGAAGGGGGGGATCGGGATCATTGCGTCGGTATCGCAGGCCTTCTGCGAGTGGTGCGACCGGTTGCGCATTACGGCGGACGGCAAGCTGCGCAACTGTCTCTTCGCGGTGAAGGAGACGGACCTGAAAACGGCGCTGCGGGCGGGGACGTCGGACGACGACCTGGCGGCGCTGATGGCGGCGGGGGTGTACGGGAAGTGGGCGGGGCACCTGATCAATTCGCCCTTCTACCAGAAGCCCGAGCGGACGATGCACGCGATCGGGGGGTGAGCGGATTGCGGATTGCGGAATTCGGATTGCGGATTCGCGGGCGCGGGCGGGTTCGGGGCGGTCTTCGGGGCGGAAGAGCGGATCCTCGATCGGCTTCTCGCCCGGCCGGCCGTAAAGTTGATTCTCGCGGAGGAGGAGGAGCTGCCGCGATTCCTCGATGGGTTGCAGCAACTCCGCGGACTCTCCCATCCGAACGTCGTGGCCGGACTTGCCGTTGGCCAGCAGCCTTTCAACGACCGCACTCTCCTCTACGCGGTCATGGAGCGCGCCGACGAGTCCCTCCAGGCACGACTGGACCGCGCGCCGAGGATGTCGCCGGAAGAGATTCGCAAGGTCCTTCACGATGTGGCCAGCGGCTTGGTGCACCTGCACGGCAAGGCGTTGGTCCACCGTGACATCAAGCCCGGCAACATCCTGAAATCCGGTGACACCTGGAAGTTGGCCGACTTGGCGGCCGCGAAAGCGCGCCGCTGAACCCCGACGCGCGCGCACTTCCTCCCGCTCTCCTCAACTCCTCCTCAAGGCCTTTTGTTTTGCTTATTTTGAAATTAGCATAATCGCCGCGAATGCTATTTGCGAATTAGCATAAATTGCCTACCCTCCACGTATGCTAACACCCCGCGGACCGACCTGGACGCCGCAGCCCGAGGACTACGAGCAGACGTTGCGCGAGCAAAATCCCTGGCATGCGACGGGCGCGGTGCCCGAGCTGCTGGCGCCGCGCCGCGAGCGGTCGCTCGCCCGGGGGCTGTGGCGACGCATGCTGCACGACGAACCGCGCCGCTTTCAACTCATGCTCGGCCCGCGCTGGGTCGGCAAGACCACCTGCCTGTACCAGTCCGTGCGCCGGCTGCTCGCCGCGGGTATGGACCGCTCACGGGTCTGGTGGCTCCAGCTCGATCATCCCCTCCTCATGCAGGTGGGGCTCGACCGCCTCGTGGACTTCGTGATTCAGGGGGCGCGGGCAACGGCGGAGAACCCGGCGTTCCTTTTCCTCGACGAACTGACCTATGCCGAGAGCTGGGATCTCTGGCTCAAGACCTTCTACGACCGACGCCTGCCGATCCGCCTCGCCGGCTCGTCGAGTTCCACGGCGGCACTGCGTCATCGCAAGCTGGAGAGCGGCGTCGGCCGTTGGGAGGAACAGTACCTCGCCTCCTATCTCTTCACCGAGTATCTGGAACTACTCGGCACAACGCCTGAGTTGCCGCGCGCCCCGACGCTGGCCGCCGCGCTGGCGGAGTGCATCCAGGCCGGCCCGCAGCCCGTCGGGCTCGAGGCCGCGCGCCGCACGTTCCTGCTCACAGGGGGATTCCCCGAGTTGCTGCTGGCCCCGGAACGGACCGGCGCCGACGAGGCCTCGGCCCTGCTCCGCTCGCAGCGGATCCTCCGCGCGGACGCCGTGGAGCGCGCGATCTACAAGGACATCCCGCAGGTCTTTCGCCTGGACAGCCCGACCCTGCTCGAGCGCCTGCTCTACACCCTCGCCGGTCAGATGGCAGGCGTGCTGTCCTGCCAATCGCTCTGCCGGACGCTCGGCGGCATGACCCAGCCGACCTTCGACCGCTACCTCTCCTACCTGGAGCGCGCCTTCCTCGTCTTCACCCTGCCGAACTACGGCGGCAGCGAAGCCACGATCCAGAAACGGGGGCGCAAGCTCTACTTCGTCGACGGCGCCGTGCGCAACGCCGCGCTCCAGCGCGGCCTCGCCCCGCTGGAGGATGCCGCCGAGATGGGTCTCCTCGCCGAGAATCTCGCGGCCGGGCACCTCCACGCCCTGGCGCAGCAGAGTTCGGTCCGGCTCTATCACTGGCGGGACCAGGAGGTCGAGGTCGATCTCGTGTTCGATCACCCCACGTGCCCGCTGGCTTTCGAGATTGGCTTCTCGCGGACCCACCACCGCAAGGGTCTGCAGGCCTTCCGCGCAAAGTTCCCGCGCTTCGATTCAGGTTGTTACCTGGTCTCGCCCCAGATCGCGATCGCCCGCAAGCCCGAAGAGTCCCCGGACGGCGTCGGTTCCCTCCCGCTCGACCTGCTGCTCCTCGCGGTCGGCGCCTGCGCCGCCGCCGAGCTCGTCCGCCATCTCGGCGGCGCGGGGGTCGCCCCGTTCCCTTCCCCACCCTCCGCCGGCAGCGCGTAACGCCCCCGCCGCGCCTTGCCCCCTCCGGCCAAACGGCCGGCCTTGCGCCGCGCCCCGGGCGATGCTAGACTCGATGCACGCTGCATCACCCCCTGCTGCAAAGGAGGTCACCATGAAGGCCGTCACCCTGCGGAATCTGTCCCCCGAGCTGGAACGCGCGCTGACGCGCCGGTCCCGCGAACTGGGGGCGAGCCTCAACCGGACCGTGACCCAGTTGCTCGAGCAGGCCCTCCACCTGCAGATGCAGACGTCCGAAGTCCATCACGACCTCGACGCGCTGTTCGGCTGCTGGACCCGGAAGGAGGCCCACGCCTTCGACCGCGCCCTGGCCGACCAGCGACGCGTAGACCCGGAGCTCTGGACATGAGCCGGCTGCTGGTCGACACCTCGGCGTACTCCCTGGCATGCAAGGGAGTGCCGCCGCTTCCGCCATGCAACATGGCCTGCGCCTGCTGACCGCCGACCGTCACTTCGCGCACGTCCCCCACATCCTGGTCGAATGGCTCGGCGCCGACGCCACCTGAACCTCCTTCCCTCCTTCCCCCCGCCGGTATCTCTTGACGCTCCCCGCCCCCGGGGGCAAAATCTCTCCGCTCGCTGCATCCGCGGCACCCGTTCCGCGCCGCCGTCGCGCCCCCCCCCGCCCCTGCGGGCCGCGTCGCTCCGGCGCTCACCTGACGCCTTGCCATCTCCAGCGGGAGGCCTTCCCCATGCTCCGCGTCCGCCCCCTCCGCCCCCTCCGTCCGGTGTTCACCCTGCTCGCCCGCCGCGCTCCCCTCGTCGCCCTCTGCGCCGCCGCCGTCCTCTGCGGCGCCCTCGCCGCCCGCGCCCAGGAGGACCAGGAGAACATCAAGGACCCCGTCTGCGGCATGACCGTCAAAAAGGTCGACTCCCAGGGACCCGAAGTCTATCAGGGCCAGGAATACTACTTCTGCATGAAGGAATGCTGGAACGACTTCAGGGGCGAACCCGCCAAGTACACCGGCTGGGTCGCCACCTCCAAGAAGGCCCACGGCTACTACGTCAACCTCTTCAGCAAGCCCGGCAAGATCCTCGCCGGCGAATACTGCCGCATCTTCCTCGAGCTCGCCCCCGAAACCGGCTCCACCTGGAAACCCACCGGCGTCAAGGGCGTCATGACCCTCAATTACCTGCAACAGGGCGCGGCGAAAAAACAGGAGTACAAGGACGTCCCCTTCAAGCCCATGATCGAGCCCGGCTTCTTCGGCACCCGCCAGGCCTTCCTCAACGACGGCTACGTGGACGCCAAGTTCACCGTCACCTTCGACGACGGCACCGAAGAGCAGGTCCCCTTCCGCTTCGACGTGCTCGAAAGCTGGGACAAGGCGACCGGCAACGAATACGCCGGCGCCAAGGTCAAGATGGCGGTGCAACACCTGATCCTGAAGAAACTCGGCCGCTTCTGGAACGACATCGAAGACCGGCTCAACGCCCCCGTTCCCGACTGGGCGAAAATCGCGGACGACACCGAGCGCGTGATCCGCTACCAGACCTACATGACGCAGTTCTCTCCGCACAAGCACACCGCCGAGAAGGACGAATGGAACAAGCTCTGCGCCGAGTTCGGCACGGCGCTCGGCGGCTTCAAGGAGGCGGTGGCCGCCAAGGACGCGAAGCGCGTCCGCGACCTGCGCGACAAGATCGAGGCCGACAACTGCACCAAGTGCCATCTCAAATTCCGCTGGGACACCCACAGCGACGTGTCCGCCTGGCCGGACCTGCGCGGCAAGCAGACCGAGTAGGGCGCCGGGCGGCCCGTAGCCGGCCCCGGCCCGACACCAAACCCGACGTCGATCCCGCGAACACCTGAACGCTCCATGAGGCGCGCTGTCATGACGAGACGATCCCTGGCGAACTTCCTGCTCTTCGCGGCCGTGGCGGTCGCACTGGTCGGATGCGAAGGCTGCGGCAAGGACGAAACCAAGACGCCCGGCCCGGGAACACCCGGGGCCGGCGGCGGCGGCGCGGCGGGCGGAAGCGGCGGCGACCCCTCCGCCCCGGCCTTCTCCGTGAAGCTCACCGGGCGCGCGCCGCTCACGCGCGAGGACTCGGTGATCGACGCCGGCAACGGCGCCTACCTCTTCCTCCAGAGCTGCGCCTCCTGTCACGGCTTCCAGGGCAACGGAAAGGGCCCCTCCGCCGTCGCCTTCGAACGCAAGCCCCGCGACCTCACCGACCCCAACTACATGAATCTCCGGAGCGACGAGCAGCTCCTGGAACTCCTGGGCAGCGGCGGTCCGCACATGAAGCGCTCGATCCTGATGCCCGCCTGGGGCACCTTCTTCACCAGCTACGAACGCAAGGACCTGGTCGCCCTCATCCGCTCGCTGCACCCGAAGGTCGGCGCGCAGCTTCCGGGCGCCGCCGACGCGCGCCTGCAGTGGGCGGTGCTCGCGGCCGACAAGGCCGGCGCCCTCGGCGTGCCGCTTGACCCCGAGGAGCGCCGCCTCCAGTGGTGGCACGTCTACGGCGAGAAGGCCGTCGGCAAGCCGCCGGACGAGGCCAAGCTCATCGGCTACGAGGTCTTCCCGCGCGCCGCGCTCGCCGCCGGCGACGTCACCCTCGCGCTCGGCTTCGGCAAGGACCTCAAGCTGGTCACCGTCGCCGCGCACCAGAAGGTCGCCCTGATGAAGGGCGACGCCGAGGACCCGGCCCAGGTTGATGCCGTAGACAAGTTCCTGGCGCAGTTCGTCGGCGCCGACGCCGCCGGCCTCGCCGCCCAGGCCTCCTCCTACACAAAGATCGCCGGGCTGGACGGGGACTGCGCGACGCTCTTTGCGGCGGTGCGCAAGGCCGCAGCACGGCTCGGGCCCGCGCTCGAGCAGGACAAGGCCGACTACGCGGCCCTGGTCGCGTTCAAGGACCCGAAGAACCTTCCCGCCCCCGCCTCCGAGGGCGAGCGCGTCTACCGCGAGAAGAAGTGCTGGGAGTGCCACGGCTTCCTGGGCAACGCGAAGAGCCTGGGCGTGGTCACCACCGACCCGGACCCGCGCGACCTCTCGGACGCCGCCTACATGAAGGGCATCAAGGACGACTTCATCCGCGTGCTGCTCAAGAAGGGCGGCCGTCACGTCAATGCCTCCGAGACCATGCCGGCCTACGAGGCGAACGTGAGCGACGCGGAGATCGAGGCGATGCTGACCTTCACCCGCTCGCTGGCGCGCTGAGGCGAACGCCGTATGGACCTCCGCCATCTGGTCGCCGATCGCCGCTTCTCGCCCGAGAAGCTCTCGAAGGTCAACCTCTTCGAGAGCGAGCGGATGTTCTGCGACCTCTACTGCTTCGAGCCGGGGCAGGAGCAGAAACTCCACGGGCACGCGGGCTCGGACAAGGTGTACGTCGTCCTCGAAGGGACCGGTCGCTTCCGGGTCGGCGCCGAAGAACGGGAGGTGGGCGAGGGCGGGGTGGTCGCGGCGCCGCTGGGCGTGGAGCACGGTGTGAAGAACGCGTGCGGCGCCCGGCTCGTGCTCCTCGTGGCGATGGCGCCGAACCCGGGGAAACACCCGGCGGCCTGCGCGTCCAAGACCTGACCGGACCCCGCGGGAGGGCGCGCATGGACGAGACGCTTCCCGATGATGCGCGGCCGCCCGCCGGTCCCCCCGCCGCGGGGCCGGGCGCGGACGAACCGACCCGCCTCGCGCCGCCGGGTGCGACCGTGCGCGTGACTCCGCCCGCCGCTCCGCCCGTCGGCTCCCCACCGTCCCCCTCCCCCGCCGCTCCGCCCGTCGTCACCCCACCGTCCCCCTCCCCCGCCGCAGCGGGGGAGGGTCGGGGAGAGGGTAGGTCCGCGCCACTCTTCGCTCCCGCCCCCGCCCCCGCCCCCGACGCCGCCGACGACCCCGACGATCCGCGCCGGGCCGGCATTCCGTTCGGACCCTACCGGCTCCTGGGCGAACTCGGACGCGGCGGCATGGGGGTGGTCTACCGCGCCTGGGACCCGCGCCTCTGCCGCGTCGTCGCGCTGAAGACCCTCGCGGACGCCGCCGTTGCCGCGCCCGCCGCCGGGGAGGGGGCGGTGGCGCGTTTCCTGCGCGAGGCCCGCGCCGCCGCCCGGCTCCGCCATCCCAACATCGTGGCGGTCCACGAGGTCGGCACCATCGGGGAGCGACACTACTTCACGATGGACTACATCGAGGGGCGATCGCTGGCTGCGGCCCTGCGCACCCTCGAACCGCGCGCCGTCGTCGGCATTCTGCGCGATGCCGCGCGCGCGCTCCACGCCGCCCACGAGCAGGGCATCGTGCACCGCGACGTCAAGCCGGCCAACATCCTGCTCGACACCGCCGGCCGGCCGTACGTGGCCGATTTCGGCCTCGCCAAGCAGACCGCCCTCCCCCGCGGTGGCGGCGGTGGCGGCGGCGGCGGAGGGGGCGGAGGCGGAGGCGGGACCGCGTCCGGCGCCATCCTGGGAACACCGCACTACATGTCGCCGGAGCAGGCCGCGGGCCGGCTCGACGCCGTGGGACCGGCGAGCGACGTGTGGAGCCTGGGCGTGATCCTGGTCGAGCACCTGGCCGGGTGCATGCCCTTTGAGGGCGCGGACGTGCGGGCGGTGCTGCGCGCCGTGATCCGGGGTGAGCCTGCGGCGCTCGCGCGGGCGGCCGCCGCCGCGGGCCGGCGCGTGCCGCCCGACCTGGAGCAGATTTGCCGGGCGTGCCTGCGCCGCGAGCCGTCCCACCGCTACGCGAGCGCCGCCGCGCTCGCCGATGACCTCGGGCGATTCCTGGAGGGGGAGCCGGTCGCAGCGCGGCCGCTGCCCTGGGCGGCGCGTTGGGGGCGGCGCGCGTGGCGGCACCGGCGCACGACCCTGGGGCTGGCGGCGGCGGCCGCCGCGGTCTTCCTGGTCTCCATCGTCGCCCTGCGCGCACGCAGCGAGCGCGCCGCGGAACGGCTGCTCACCGAGGCCGCGCGTCTCGGCGGCGAAGCCAAGGCCGTGCTCGCCGGCACCGGCGTCCCGGTGGCGCGCTACCACGAGAAGTCCGCCGCCGCGCGCGCGCTGTACGACCGGGTGGTGGCGACCGCGCCGGAATACGGGTGGGGCTGGGAAGCCCGCGGCTGGTTTCGCCTGCAACAAGGGGATCTGGCCGGGGCCGAGGCCGACCTGGAACGGGCCGCCACGCTGCTGGGGGCGGAGGCCGGCCGAGTCGCGCGGCTTGCGCTGGCGCGGGTCTCGATGGAACGCGCCGTGACCGCCACCTACGGGGTGGCCTTCGGCGCCGAGGATCGCCGTGCGCAGGCGCTGGCGCAGGTCGAGCAGGCACGGAAGCTGGCAGAGGCCGCGGTAGGGGAAACCCCGTGGACAGGGCGGCAGGACGAGCAGGAATCGGTCGCGCGGGTGACGCGGGCGTGGGGCGAGTGGGCGCGCGGCAACGTGGCCGCGGCGCGGCGCCTGCTTGAGGAGGGGGTGAGCGGGAGCGCGGACGAGGAGTGTGCCTGGTCCCTGGTGCTGCTGGCGGAGGAGTCCGAGCACGAGCGCCGGGTCGCGCGCGTGCTCGAGCTGTGCCCGCGGCATCCGCGCGCCCTGGTGGAACGTGGCGCGTTGCGCTCGGTGCGCGGGGACAAGGAGGGGGCGCTGGCGGACTACGATGCGGCGATTGCCGTAGCCCCCGGGCTGCAACCGGCGTACGTCAATCGCGCCGCGGTGCACGGCGCCCGGCGGGAACTTCCGGCGGCGCTGGCCGATGTGGAAACCGCGCTCCGGCTCGATCCGGGCAGTCTGCCCGCCCTGATCACCCGCGGCGGGCTGCGGCTCCTGTCCGGCAATACGTCGGGCGCGCTGCGGGACCTGGACGAGGCGGTGCGGCTCGCCCCGGAGTCCGCGAGCGCGCGCACCAACCGCTGTACGGTGCGGCGCGAAGCCGGCGACCTGGCGGGGGCACTCGCCGATGCCGAGGTCGCCGTGCGCCTCCTGCCGCGCTCCGGCCAGGCGCTCATGCACCGCGCCCAGACGCTCCGCGACCTCAAGGAGTACGATCGCGCGCTGGCGGACCTCGACGCCGCGGTCGCCCTGGCGCCGACGGACGCCGCGGTGCGGCTGCCTCGCGGCGTCGTGCGGGCGGCGCGGGGCGATCTCCCCGGCGCCGTTGCCGAGGACACCGCGGCGATCCGGCTCGACCCGCAGCAGGCCGAAGCGCGTTACAACCGCGGCCTGCTCCGCAAGCGGACCGGTGAGGGCGCGGGTGCCGAGGAGGACCTCGACTCCGCCGAGCGGCTCGGGCTTCGTCGCGCCGCGCTCTACGGGAATCGCGGGACGCTCAGGCAGGCGCGCGGCGACCTGCCGGGCGCGCGCGCGGACTACGACGAGGCGCTGCGCCTGGACCCGGAGCTGGCCCAGGTATATGCCTGGCGCGGGGACCTGCGGGGGGTGACCGGCGACGGCGCGGGGGCGATCGCCGACTACGACGCGGCGCTGGCGCGCAACCCGGCGGAGGCCCGGGTGTGGACGAACCGTGGCCACTATCGCCGGCTCGCCGGGGACGCGGCCGGGGCGCTGGCGGACTTCGAGGAGGCGATCCGGCGGGATGCGCGCTACGGCCCGGCGTACGCGAATCGGGGGATCGCCCGGCACGAGCGCGGTGACCGCGCTGGGGCGGCGGCGGACTACCGCACGGCGCTCGAGCTGGTGGAGCCGGGCTGGCCCCAACGTGGGCAGGTCGAGGAGCTGTTGCGAAAGGCGGAGGGGAAACGGTGAGGCGGGGGGCGTGAGCAGGGACCCGGGCGCATGAGGGGCGGATTGTCACGTTGGGCGGATTGTCTCATTGGGCGATTGTCACATTGTCTCATTCCGGGTCCGGGTCCGCACGGGCGTACCGGGCGGATCGCACGGAGCCGCCGTCGGGTGGGCGGCGCCCAGGCCAGGGTGGCTGGGTACGCCCCCGTTCGCATCACGACGTCAATGAGACAATGTGACAATCGCCCAATGAGACAATTCCCTGAGACAATGTGACAGTCGCCCAATGAGACAATTCCCTGGCGCGTCCACTTCTCAGGCGTGGAACCTACGTGACGTTCGAGCGCAGCAACAGCCGGTCGAGCCGCGCCGGCGACCACTTGCTGAGGAAGAGCCCGAGCTTCTCCTTTGCGCCCGCCGGGTAAAGGTCGCGCCGCCGCCGCTCCAGGCCCTCGAGAATCGCGTCCGCCACCGCCTCGGGCGGGAGCCCGCCCGCGATCGCGCCGTCCATCACGCCGTGGCGCGAACCGTCCCCCGCCAGCGCATTCAGACTGATGTCGGTCTTCACGAAGCCCGGACTGACCACCATGACGTGCACGCCCGCCGGGGCGAGCTCGAGGCGTACGCTGTCGAGAAAGCCCTGGAGCGCGTGCTTGCTGGCGGCGTAGCCGGAGCGGAGTTGCGTCGCGTAGCGGCCCATCATGCTCGAGACCGCGACCAGATGGCCGCGCGAGTTCACCAGGTGCTCGGCCGCAGGCTGGAAGAGGTGGATCATGGAGAAGAAGTTCACCTCCATGACGTCGCGGAAGACCTGGGTCGCGGTGTCGCGCGCCGCGGCGCGCATCGACACGCCGGCGACGTGGATGAGGCCGTCGAGTCGGCCGAGGGCTTCGACGGTCTTGCGCACGGCGGCCGCGCAATCTTCCGCGCGCGTGACGTCGCCGGGGAGGACGAGGAGGGGAGTCGCGGCTTTCGTCGCGGCGGCGAGTTCCTCGAGCTTCGCGCGCGTGCGCGCCATGACGGCGACCTGCGCGCCCGCGCCGGCGAGCCGCGCGGCGACGGCGCGGCCGATCCCGGAACTCGCGCCGGTCACCAGGAAGCGCTTGCCGGCGACGTAGCTGGTCATCGGGTGATTTCCCGAAGGGGCCGCGGGCTATCCCTGCTGGTACAGCGCCGCCACCGCGCCCGCCGGATCGCGGATCACCGCCACCCGTCCGTCGCCGAGCGCGCGCGTGCGCACCAGCACCTTCCCGCCGAGCCGCTTGCACGCCTTCAGACTCGCGGCCAGATCGGCGACCGTGATGTAGATCAGCCAGCCCGCCGGCAGCTTCGCGTTCGTCCCCCGCGCGTGGCAGATGCCCGCCACCGTCCGCCCGTTCCCCGGCAGGTCCATGCAGTAGTCGTCGTACCCGCCCATGTCGAAGGGCGTGACCTTCCACCCCGCCACGCGTTCGTAGAAGGCGGCGACCCCGCGCGCATCCGGCACCGTCAGATCGGTCCAGGAGATCGAACCAACCACCTTTTTTTTCGCCATGCCCGTCCTTCCTTGTTGTTGCGGCGGCGGTCGCTGCCGGCTACTTCTTCGCGGGTTCGCCGAACCAGTTGTAGGGCGGCGTGGTCTCGACGTCGAGGTCGCCCTGGACGGTGGTCTTGCAGGCGAGGCGCGCCTCCTCCTCGTGTCCGACGTCCCAGAAGCCCATCATGGCGCGGATGCGCTCCTGGAAGCCGCGCGGCGCGGCGTTCTTGGCGGTTCCGTTCTTCAGGTAGACCACGCAGGTGGCGCACATGCCGAAGCCGCGGCAATTGAGGAGCGCGTCGAGGCCGGCGTAGAGCGACACCTGGGCCTTCAGCGCCTCGGCGCGGAGGTTCGCGCCCGCCGCGACCTCGATTTCCTTGGTGACCTTGCCGTCTTTGAGAAACTTGACCTTCGGCATGCGGGCATCGCTCCGGGAACGAGGGCTCGTAGAGGGGGACACGCCACGGAAGGCCGGGAATTCTAGCAGCGACCACCGGCCTTTCAAGCAAAAAGGGGGGAGGCCGGGGGGGGCTGATCGTTGCCCACAAGTCCGGGCTGGACACCGTACGGATGGGGCGGGGCTTCGCCGCGACCGCCCCGTGGGCGTCCGGATCGTCGGGTTTGTAGTACCGGGCTTCAGCCCGGGTTCGTCGCCGGCCTTCAGGCCGGCTGCCCACGGCGTACTCCGGGCCGGAGACGGATCGAGCGGCCCTCTCCGGCGCGCGCGTCTAGGGTTGCCGGGCTGAAGCCCGGCAAACAAACCCGGGCTGAAGCCCGG
>JACRIP010000503.1 GCA_016220045.1 Planctomycetota bacterium | reverse complement strand
GGATCTAGCGTATCGATTGGGTGAATTCGTGATCGGGTGATTGGGTGATTACGGTCTCCGGCACGGAATCCTCTCGACCTTTCAATCACCCAATCACCCAATCACTCAATCGCCGGGCTCAGATGGAACGCTTCCCGCTCCGGGCTCCTCGCCTGCCGGACGCTCCTTCGCTTCCTCCGCCGCTTCCGCCGCCTGCTCTTCCGGCGTGGCCACGGCGTCCGAGGGCGGCGCGTCCTCCTCGTGCGCCACCAGGGCGCAGGAGACCACCTTGTCGCCGGCGTCCACCCGGATCAGGCGTACGCCTTGGGTCGCGCGGCCGAGCGCGCTGATCGACTGGATCGGGATGCGGATGAACATCCCCTGCTGGGTGATGATCATCAGGTCGTCCCCGTCCGGCGCGGCCTTGAGCGACACCACCTTGCCGTTGCGCTCCGTCGTCTTGATGTTGATGATGCCCACGCCGCCGCGCGACTGCACCCGGTACTCGTCGAAGACCGTGCGTTTGCCGTGCCCGTTCTCGCACACGGTCATGAGCGAGCCCTTCGGGTCCAGGATCACCAGGTCCTTCACCAGGTCGCCGTCGCGCAGGTCGATCCCGTTCACGCCGTAGGTCGCCCGCCCCATCGCGCGTACCTGCTGCTCGTCGAAACGGATCGACATCCCCTTCTCCGTGCCCAGGATGATGTGGTCCGAGCCGGTCGTCATGCGCACGCCGATCAGCCGGTCCCCCTCCTCCAGGCGCGTCGCGATCAGGCCGCCCTTCCGGGGATTCCCGTATTCGGCCAGCGCCGTCTTCTTGACCAGCCCCTTCTGCGTCGCCATGAACAGGTACCCGGTCTCGAAGGTGCGCACCGGGAAGGCCGCGCTGATCGTCTCCCCCTCGCCCAGCTCCAGCAGGTTCGCGATCGCCCGCCCGCGCGAGCCGCGCGGCAGGTTCGGCAGCTCGTACACCTTCTGCCAGTAGACCTTCCCCTTGTCGGTGAAGAAGAGCAGGAAGTCGTGGGTGGAGGCGACGAAGAGGTGCTCGAGGAAGTCCCCCTCGCGGGTCTCGGCGGCGATGATCCCCTTGCCGCCGCGGCCCTGCTTGCGCGCCGCGCCGAGCGGCATGCGCTTGATGTAGCCGAGATGGCTGATCACCACCGCCACGTCCTCGTCCGCGATCAGGTCTTCGCGCACGAGCTGCTCGACTTCCCCCGCGATCTCCGTGCGCCGCGGGTCCGCGAACTTCTCCTTCATCTCGTACAGGTCTTCGCGGATGATGTCGAGCACGAGGTTCTCGTCGGCGAGGATCGACTTGTACTCGCGGATCTTGTCGCGCAGCTCGTCGAGGTCGGCGCGGATCTTGCCCTGTTCCAGGTTGGTCAGGCGCTGCAGTCGCATCTCCAGGATCGCGTCCGACTGGAGCGCGTCCAGCCCGAAACGCCGCATCAGCCCGGCGCGCGCGCTCGGCACGTCCGGCGACGCCTTGATCAGCTCGATCACCTCGTCGATGTTGGTGAGCGCGATGATCAGGCCTTCCAGGATGTGCGCGGCGGCCTCGGCCTTCTCGAGCAGGAAGCGCGTGCGCCGACGGATCACGTCCATCCGGTGATCGCGGTAGTAGAGCAGGATCTCCTTGATGTTGAGCAGGCGCGGCCGCGAATTCACCAGCGCGATCATGATCACGCTGAAGGTGTCCTGCAGCGGCGTGTTCGCGTAGAGCTGGTTGGTGATCAGCCGCGGATCCGCGTCGCGCTTGAGGTCCACGACGATGCGTAGCCCGTCCTTGTCGGACTCGTCGCGCACGTCCGAGATCCCCTGGATGCGGTCCTCCTTCACCAGGTCCGCGATGCGCTCGATGATCAACGCCTTGTTCGCGTTGTACGGCACGTCGGAGAAGATGATCTGCGTCCGGTTCTTCGTCTCCTCCGTCCGCGTGTGCGCGCGCACCACCAGCTTGCCGCGGCCGGTCTCGTAGGCTTCGCGGATGCCGCGCGCGCCGCAGATCATGGCGCCGGTCGGGAAGTCCGGACCCTTCAGCACTTCCATGATCTCGGGGATCGTGGTCTCGGGATTGTCGATCAGCTTGATCAGCGCGTCGCACAGCTCGCCGAGGTTGTGGGGCGGAATGCTCGTCGCCATGCCGACCGCGATGCCCGACGACCCGTTCGCGAGCAGGTTCGGGAACTTACCGGGGAGGACGGTCGGCTCTTCGCGCGTTTCGTCGTAGTTGGCGACGAAGTCGACGGTGGCCTTCTCGAGGTCCTCCATCATGAGCATGGCGGCTTCGTCCATGCGCGCTTCGGTGTAACGCATGGCGGCCGGGGGATCGCCGTCGATCGAGCCGTAGTTGCCCTGGCCGTCGACCATGGGGTAGCGGGCGGCGAACTCCTGGGCCATGCGGACGAGGGTCGGGTAGATGACCTGTTCGCCGTGGGGGTGGTAATTGCCGGAGGTGTCGCCGGCGATCTTGGCGCACTTGCGGTACTTGGCGCGGGGGCCGAGGCCGAGGTCGTTCATCGCGACCAGGATGCGCCGCTGCGAAGGTTTGAGGCCGTCGCGCACGTCGGGCAGCGCCCGGGAGACGATGACGCTCATCGCGTAATTGAGGTACGAGTCCTTCATCTCCTCTTCGATGAGGAGGGTGTTGAGGACCTCGCTTTCGCCGGCCATGAGGGCTCCACGGGCGGGGGTCGGGAGGTGGTTCGCGGAAGCACGTAACTATAGCAATAACGCGGGCTTGAAGCCAGAAAAATGAGGCGGGGGAGGGGGGTGTCGAAGGCGGGTGGTGGTGCCACATACCCCCACCCCGACCCTCCCCCGCTGCGGCGGGGGAGGGGGCCCCTGCGAGTACGGATGCGCCGTGGCGCGGGTGCGGCGGGCGAGGGGGACCACGCGAGTGCGGACGCGCCGTGGCCCTGCGGCGGGGGAGGGGGACAGCGCGGGTGCGGATGGGCCGTGGTGCGGCGGCGGGGGAGGGTGCGGGTGGGGCGGGAGGCGTCGCGGCTACGGCATGCGCCAGCCGTCGCGGGGCGCGTCGGAGCGGCCGGCGGCCTCGGTGGACTGCCCGAGGGAGACCAGGATGTAGGGGATGGCCATGCCGGCGCCGATGATGAAGTAGAGACCCATCCCCACGTTGCCCAGGCCGCCCGGGGCGAAGCCGACGTAGTCCGGGCCGCCGAACACCAGGAGGCGCCGGCCCAATTCCCAGAGCCCGAGCAGGATCGCGACCGACGCGGGCAGGTCGGCGGCGCGCGTGGCGACGGGGGAGAGCGGACGATCGAGATCGCGCAGGAGGGCGCAGGCCAGCACGAGTCCGAAGAGCAGCAGCATCAGCCAGCCCGGGACTCCGGCGCCGAGGGCAGCCCGGGCTTTCGCCGTACCGTCCCAGGAGAGCAGCGTGCCCACGATCCCGAGGAGGGCGGCGATACTGAGAAAGATCCGCTGGAGGTGGAGCTGGGCCGCCTGTGCGAGCCACGCGGCGAGCGGCGAAGCGCCCGCCGGCGCCTGCGGCTCGAGCTCAAGCGGCGCCGTGTAGAGCGGTCGGGGTGCGGCGTAGGCGGGCGCAGGGCCGCCGGCCGCCGCGGCGTCGTCGTAGGGCGCGGGCTGATGAACCACCGGCGGGGGATGGGCGGTCGGGCGGGTGATCTTGCGGGTACCGGCCTTCCAGTCGAGCCCGCCGTGGGCTGCGGGGCCCGGGCGCGGCGCGGGCGGCGGCGCGGCGGGAGCCGCCGGCGGGGGGTCGAGCGCACCGTGGATTGGCGCGTCCGGCACCAGATCGCCGTCCCCGCACACGTCGCCATCGACCAGCAGCCCGCCCTCCCCGAACAGGCTGGGTTCGGGGGCGGGGGCATGGGCCGGGGGAGTCTCCGGAATCCAGGGCTGGCCGCCGGCCCCCGAACTCGGGTAGTTACCGGGTCCGGGCGCCGGCGCGGCGGGCGGGACGAAGGCCATGGTTTCCTCGGCGGCGATGCCGCGCGCTTCGCTGCCCGTGGCGGGCTCGTAGCGAAAGACGGTTTCGCCGATGCGGATGCGCTGCCCGGCGAGCAGCGTGTGGGGGCCGGTGAGGGGCGTCTCATTGACGAAGGTGTGGTTCGCGCTCTTGAGATCGGTGAGCACGTGGCGGCCGGACTGGGCGTCGAACGTGATCCAGGCGTGGCGGCGCGAGGCGAGGTGGTCGGCGATCGGGACTTCGTTTTCGACCTGGCGGCCGAGCACGGCGCTGGCGAAGAGGAGCAGGACGCGCCCGGCGTCGGAACCGGTCTCCTGTACGAGCCGGCCGGTCGGGGGCGGTGGGGCGGGCGCGGGCGGCAGCGCGCCGGGGATCCCCGCGAGCAGGGGTCCGCGCTGGGCATAGGTGGTGGGAACGTCCTCCATCGCAGCGACCGCGGCAGCGGCCCCGGCCGGCGCGGCGGCAGGCGGCGGCGGCACCGCCGCGTGCCCCGCTGCGCCGGTTAGCCCGGCGGCTTCGTCCGGCGTGATCAGGTTGCGCTGCCGGCACAAGTCGAGGAAGGAGGGAAGCGGCGCGCCGGGCATGGTGACCGCCGCCGCGGCGAGTTCGCGGAGCAGGCTTTCCGCCAATTCCCAGGACAGGTATCCCGCCTGGACCGCGGCGCGGGCCAGGGCCTCATTGCTGTCGTCCGCCATCTCACCTTCCTCTGCGCTGCGCGAGGTCGCGGCCTGAGTGTCGCTACGATACTCCCTGTAGACGCGGGAGTCAAGCAGCGTCGTCTCCGTGCCGCTGGGGCTTCGTTCTTGTCCGGCGGCAGCGGCCACGCGCCCGCGCCGACACCGACCCTGGCGTCGGCGCGGCCGGGAGACTAGAATGGCGCCGTGGATGCGAAGTCTGCGGAGGTTGCCATGAGCGCGCGCGGCGAGGTCGGTCACGTCCTGCGGATCGAGGGAGCGGGCGAGTGCCGGGAGCTTCCCCTCGGCGACCAGCCCGTCACCGTGGGCCGCCACGAGGCAAATACCTTAGTCATCGACGACGACGCGGCCAGTCGGCATCACTGCGTGATCGAGCCGGTTCCCGGCGGCTGGCAGATCCGCGATTTACGCTCCCGCAACGGCACGCTGCTCAACGGCCGGCCGCTGACCCGGGCGCCCTTCGCGGCGGGCGACGTCGCGGCGATCGGCGCGGTGCGCATTGCCCTCCGGTCGGTCGCGCCCGCTTCGTCCCCCTCCCCCGCCGCGCCCGCCACGGCCCGCGTCGCACCCGCATTGTCCCCCTCCCCCGCCGCAGCGGGGGAGGGCCGGGGTGGGGGGATGTTCGCGCCACCCAGGGTGTTCGCACCCCCCCCCGCTCCCCCCGCCCCCCCCGCCCCGCTGCGCGCCGCGCCGGACGCGTGCGAGCTCCTCCTCTTCTCCGCCCGCGGCCTCCCGGTCGGCAGCGACGCGGACACCACCGCGCACGGCGCCCTGGCCGCCGTGCGCAGCCTGCTGGCCGAATGTGCCGGCGCCCGCGCCTCGGACATTCACCTCGAACCCAAGGGCGACCACTACGCCGTGCGCCTGCGCGTGGACGGCGTCCTCGTCGAGGCCGGCCACGCCTACCCCGAAGTGGGCGACCGCATGTGCCGCGCGATCAAGGTCCTCTGCGACATCGATATCGCCGTGCCGGGCGTCTCCCAGGAGGGCCACTTCTCGGCCCTCCTCGGCACGCGCAAGATCGACTACCGCGCGAGCTTCATCCCCTCCAATCGCGGCCAAAAGCTGGTGCTGCGCGCGCTCGACCCCGAGCAGGCGCCGGGCCGGCTGGACAGCCTCCACCTGCCCACCCCGATGCACGACGCGCTCACCCGCCTGCTGGCGCAGGACCAGGGCATGCTCCTCGTCTGCGGCCCGACCGGGTCCGGCAAGACCACCACCATCTATGCTTCGCTGCGCTCCATCGACGCCGATCGCCGCAACCTCGTCACCATCGAGGACCCGATCGAGTACCAGCTTGACGGCATCACCCAGTTCCCGGTCGATGCCGCCAAGGGCAGCACGATGCTCACGCTGCTGCGCTCGATTCTACGGCAAGACCCCGATGTCGTCTTCATCGGCGAGATCCGTGACGCCGACACGGCGCGCACCGCGATGCAGGCGGCCATGACCGGCCACCTGGTCCTCTCCACCGCCCACGTCCAGGATACCCTGGGCGCCGTGTTTCGGCTCATGGACCTGGGGATCGAGCCCTATCTTCTCGGCTCCGGCCTCAACCTGGTGCTGGCGCAACGCCTCGTGCGCCTGCTCTGTCCGGCCTGCCGGCGCCCGCGCGCGCCGACCCCGGAAGAGGCGGGTCGCGTCGCCGCCTGCGGTCGTTCCCTGACCTGGCTCTTCGTGCCCGCCGGATGCCCGCTCTGCCGCAACACCGGCTATGCGGGCCGCCGCGGGATCTTCGAGCTCCTGACCGTCGGCGACGCCCTGCGCAGCGCGATCATGAGCGGACCGACCTACGATACGCTGCGTCACGCCGCGGCCACCACGCCTTTTGCCCGGCTCCGCGAGGGCGGCTACGACCTGGTGATCCAGGGACTGACTTCGCTCGAAGAAGTCGAGCAGGTGCTCGGCTCGCTGTAAGGCTCCGCCGCCCCGCGCCCAACAAATCCTTGTCCGGCGGGGGGCGCGGGCTACAATGCGCCCATGAGTGCGCCCAGTTGTGCCCGCTGCGGTAACCTGCTGCCCCTCGCGGAAAGCGGCCTGCCCGCGCGTTGCCCGTGCGAAACGGCTTCCGACCCGCCGGGTGCGCCGCTCGCCTCCGCGCCCACGGTCCGGTATGCACCCGAGGGCACGTCGTCGCCGGAAGCCGCCCCGCTCACGGCGGGAACGGTGCCCGGGATCGCCGTGGACTCGGGAATCGATTCGCCGGCCGGCGGGTCCGCGGCACGCGCCGCGTCCCCCTCCCCCGCCGCAGCGGGGGAGGGCTGGGGAGAGGGCATGCCCGCGCCACCCTCGCGCTCCGCACTCGCTCCCTCCCCCTCCCCCGCCGCAGCGCCCGCCACGGCCCGCGTCGCACCCGCACCGTCCCCCTCCCCCGCCGCAGCGGGGGAGGGCCGGGGAGAGGGCAGGCACGCGCCACCCAGTGCTCCCGCACCCGCGCCCCCCCCCGCTTTCGCCCGCGCCGCCACGCGCCGGCCGATTCCGCCGCCGCTCGCTCCCGGGGAATTCCTCGGCCCCTATCGCGTGCTGGAGCAGATCGGCCAGGGCGGCATGGGCGCGGTCTACAAAGCGGTCCAGACCAGCCTCGACCGCGTCGTCGCCCTCAAGGTCCTGCCGCCGGCCTTCGCCGCCGACTCCGATTTCGTGCGCCGCTTCGACCGCGAAGCCAAGGCGCTCGCCGGGCTCAACCACCCCAACATCGTGGCCGTCTACGATCTCGGCCGCGCGCGCGATCTCTACTATTTCGCGATGGAGCACGTGGACGGCACCAGCCTGCGCGCCCGCCTCGCGCGCCGCGACCTGGACGCCGCGACCACGCTGCGCCTCCTGCCCGCCCTGTGCGACGCCCTCGCCTACGCCCACGGCGAAGGCGTGATCCACCGCGACATCAAGCCGGAGAACATCCTCATCGACCGGCGCGGGCGGGTGAAAATCGCGGACTTCGGCCTCGCGCGCATCGCCGGGTGCGACGCCCCGACGGACGCCGGCATCACGCGCACCGGCGTGGTCATGGGCACGCTCGACTACATGGCGCCGGAGCAGCGCCTGGGCACGCGCGACGTCGATCAGCGCGCCGACATCTACGCCCTGGGCGTGGTCCTGTACGAGATGCTGACCGGGGAACTACCCTATGGCCGCTGGGAGCCGCCGAGCCGGCGCTCGGGCGCCGACCCGCGGCTCGACGCCGTGATCGAGCGCATGCTGGAGCGCGATCCGTCCCGGCGTTTCGCCAGCATGTCCG
>JACRIP010000500.1 GCA_016220045.1 Planctomycetota bacterium | reverse complement strand
GTGGCGGCGCTCGGCGCGCTGGGCGTGGCGTACGCGGCGGGCTGGGCGGTCTGGGGGCCGGAGGCGGTCGGTCCGCGCTTTCACGGGGTGGTGACGCTCGCGCTGGCGGTGGGCGCGCTGGCGGCGGCGGCGGCGCTCGCGGGCGGGACGATCGCGGCGGAGAAGGAGAGCCGGCTGCTGGAGGAGTTCGCGCTCCTGGGTCAGGTGAAGCACCGATACGTCTACGGCAAGTTCTTCGGCGTCTTCTGGCTTTCCCTGCTCCTGGGAGCGCCGGCCTTCGTGCATGCGCTGGCGCTCGCGGGGAGGATATCCCTGCTCCCGGCGCTGGTCCTGCTGCTCGTGCTGCCGCCGGCGCTCGCCGGCACCGTGGCGCACGGGCTGTGGTTCTCGCTGCGCGCGCGGACGGCGGCGCGGGGGATGGCGGCCTCCCTCCTCGCGCTGCCGCCGCTGCTCCTGGCCCCGCCCTGCTCCCTGATTCCGTGGCTGCTGCTGGCGCCGCCCGGGTTCGAGCAGTACATCTGCATGCTGCCGATTGCGCTGGTCGTCCAACCGCTCTGGTTGCGCCTCGCCGCGAAGTACGTGCGCTGGGTGCTGACGCAAACGGTGGCGGGCTTCGACGCCGCGCTGCAGGCGCACCTGGAGTCGCGCGTCGGGTAGGGTGAAAGGACGACGAAACCACAGAGACACAGAGGCACAGAGACGACGACGGAAACGAGGAGGAGGCCGTTTCGCGCCCCAGTCCGTGGCGCTACCGGCCTCGCGGAGGCGCGAAACGGCCTCTCCTCGTTTCCGTCGTCTCTGTGTCTCTGTGCCTCTGTGGTTTCGTCCGTCTCCCGCCGCGCCGCCCCCCGCCCTTCGCCGCGCGTGCGAACGCTACGGCCGCTGCTCCAGCGGCACGAAGGCCCGCTTGGTCTGCCCGATGTAGATCTGGCGCGGACGCGAGATCTTCAGGCCCTCCATCTCGCGCCGTTCCTTCCACTGCGCAATCCAGCCCGGTAGGCGCCCCAGCGCGAACATCACCGTGAACATGTTCGTCGGAATGCCCATCGCCCGGTAGATCAGGCCGCTGTAGAAGTCCACGTTCGGGTAGAGCTTGCGCTCAATGAAGTACGAATCGCTGAGCGCCGCCTCCTCGAGCCCCTTCGCGATGTCAAGCAGCGGGTCGCGGATGCCGGCCTGGTTCAGGACCTTGTCCGCCGCGTCCTTCAGGATGCGGCTGCGCGGGTCGTAGTTCTTGTACACCCGATGCCCGAAGCCCATCAGGCGGAATCCCGAGTCCTTCTTCTTCGCCAGCTCCACGAACTTCTTGTGGTTGCCGCCGTCGGCCTTGATCTGCTCCAGCATCTCGATGACCGCCTGGTTCGCGCCGCCGTGGAGCGGGCCCCAGAGCGCGCCGATGCCGGCCGAGATCGAGGCGAAAAGGTTCGCGCCGCTGGAACCCACCATGCGCACCGTCGAGGCGCTGCAGTTCTGCTCATGGTCCGCGTGCAGGATCAGGAGCTGGTTCAGCGCCTTCTCGAAGACCGGATTGACCTCGTAGGGCTCGGACGGCACGGCGAACATCATGCGCAGGAAGTTGGCCGCGTAGCTCAGGTGGTTGATCGGATAGACGAACGGCTGCCCGATCGACTTCTTGTAGGAGAAGGCCGCGATCGTCTTCGCCTTCGCCAGGAGGCGGATGGTGTTGATCTCGATGTGCGCTTCGGATTCCGGGTAGTAGGCCGAGAGACAGGCCACCATGCCCGAGAGGATGGCCATGGGATGGGCGTGCGGCGGGAAGCCCTCGAAGAACTTCTTCATGTCCTCATGGAGCAGGGTGTGGTGGGTGAGGTTGTAGCGCCACTTCTCGCCCTGCTCCTTGTTCGGTAGATTACCGTAGAGCAGGAGGTAGGCAACCTCGCTGAAACGGCAGCCGCCGTTCACCAGGTCGGCGATGTCGTACCCGCGATAGCGGAGGATGCCCTTTTCGCCGTCGATGAAGGTGATGGCGCTTTTACAGGAGCCGGTGTTGCCGTAGCCGTCGTCGAGGGTGATGGCGCCGGTCTCGGCGCGCAACTTCGCGATGTCGATGCCGACTTCGCCCTCGCTTCCGACGACCACCGGAAGCGAGTACTCCTTGCCGTTCAGGACGAGTTTCGCCATGTTGCTCATAGGCACCTCGCAAGTCGAATGGGTCACCTGCCCGCGGTGGATGGCCCCAGCGCGGGCATTCTACCGGAAGTCCGCGAAAGGGATAGTCTTTTTGGTCGGGGGGTAGGAGGGGCTCAGGAAGGCTCGGGGAGCGCCGGCGGGGAGGGGCGATCCGGACCGGCGGCGGCGCGTGCGGTCGCGACCGCCGCGGCGGGGGAGGAGAGCGGGACCGCCGGGCCATCCGCCGGCGAAAGCGCCCCGACGTCCGCGGCGACGGAAAGCGCGCCCGCATCCTGCGGCAGCGCCGCGAGCGAGAGCGCCCCAGGGTTGGCCCCGCCCAGGCGCGCCTGGATCGCCTTCACCGCCGACGCAATGTCGCGCCGCAGCCCCGCATCGAGCAAGGCATGGAGCCGGCCGTCCAGCTCCAGCAGGCGCGCGACCGCGTCGTAGCCGCCCCACTCGCCCAGCGCGCGCACCGCGGCCGAGCGCACCTCCAGGCCGGCCGCGGCAAGGTGTTCGAGCAGGAGCGGCACCGCGCCCGCGCCCTCGATGCGGGCGAGCGCGCCCAGGAGCGCGGCCACCGTGTCCGGCTCCGCGGTGGCGATCCAGGCGCGAAACCGCGCAACGATCGGCTCGTAGCGCAGGGCGCCGAGCTCCGTGATCGCCAGCCGCCGCACGGCGGGATGGCGGGAGTCCAGGGCCGCGACGAGCCGCGGCACCATGCGCTCGGAGGGCGCCTGCGCCGCGGCCCGGCCCAGCCCCGCGAGCGGCCGCGCTATCGGGACATCCCCCGACTCCGCGAGCGCGCGCAGCACGTCCCAGCCCTCCTCGCCCAGCCGCTCCGCCGCGAGCAGCCGCAGCATCGGGTCCGGATCGTGCGCCGCCCGGAGGAGCGCCGCGGCCGTCTCCGGCGCGTTCGGGTAGTCCTCCAGGAGCAGCTTCAGGCAGCGCTGGCGTACGGCCGTCGCCGTATCCCCTTGCGCGTTCGCCTGGAGCCGCTGCGGCAACGAGCGCCGCGCGAGCGACAGCCGGCCCGCAAGCTCGGCGCCGCGACGGACCTCGCCCAGGAACTCGTCCGCGTCGAACCCGGTCACGGAGAATTCGACGAAGAGCGCGCCGTGCGCGACCCGGCCGCCGCGGCGGCGCACCAGCTCGGCCAGCTCCCCGCGCGTGCGTTCATCGAGCAGGCCGACGACCAGGGCCTCCGGTCCCTCGAGCAAAAGCTCCTGGTCGACGAGCGGGACTCCGACGCGGACGTCCGACCCGCGCACGCCTTTACCGAGGCGCGTGGCCAGGGTCTCGGGCCCGAGCGCGATCTCCGGGGGCAGGCCTTCGGCGCGGAAGGCGAGGCGGAAACGCTCGCGCGGGTGGTCGGACTCTCCCTCCAGGGAACACAGGATGCGCACGTCCACGCCGTCGAGCGCGCCGGCGAGCAGGAGGTCGGGTGCGCGCAGGAGGTGGCCGTGGCGCACGGCGTTCAGGCCGAGACGGCGCGCCGCCTCGCGCCAGCCCTCCTCGAAGAGCCGGAAGCGCGCCGCGCGCGACGAGCGGAACCAGAAGAGGAGGACGAGCCCGGTAATCGCCAGTTCGAGCGCGCCCCAGGAAAGGTCCCAGGGCGGCGGCGGCGGCCCGCTCATGCCCCCGCGCCCGCGCCGGCGGCCGCGCCTCCGCCGCGCAAGTGCTCCGCCAGCCGGCGCAACCCCTCGTCCAGCGTGACCTGGGGAACATACCCTAGATCGCGGCGCGCCGCCGAGATGTTGAACCAGTGGGGTGTGGAGAGCTGGCGGGCGAGGAAGCGCGTCATGCGCGGTTCCTCGCGGATGTGGCAGGCGCCGTAGACGGCCTCGAGGCAAGCGCCCGCGGCCCAGGCCAGCCACGGGGGGACGCTCTCGGTCACCGGGGAGAGGCCGGCCGCGGCCAGGATGCGGTCGAGCAGGTCGCCCATCGCGATCGGCTCGCCATTGGAAATGAAGTAGACCTTGCCGGCGATGGCGGCGCCGGGCGCGAGCCGGTCGAGGGCGAGCAGGTGCGCGTCGGCGGCGTTGTCCACGTAGGTGTGATCCACCTTGCAGCGGCCGTCGCCGACCTTGCGCAGTTCGCCGGCGCGGGCGCGCGCGATCAGGCGCGGGACGAGGTGATGGTCACCCGGCCCCCAGATCATGTGCGGGCGCAGGGCGACGGTGGCGAGGGTCGGGCCGTTCGCCGCCAGCACCGCGCGCTCCGCCAGGGCCTTGGTGCGCGGGTAGGCCGCATCGTGGTCCGCGGGATAGGGCGCCGCTTCGTCGACGCCCTCCAGCGGCAGGCTGCCGTGCACGACACTCGGGGAAGAGGTGTAGACCAGGCGCGGGATGCGGTGCGTGCGGCAGGCGGCGAGGACCTGCTGCGTCCCGAGCACGTTGGTGCGGTAGTATTCCTCCTCCGCGCCCCAGATGCCGGGCTTCGCGGCGACGTGGAGCACCGCCTCCATGCCGGCGGCGGCCGCCGCGACCGCCGTCGCGTCCGCGAGGTCGCCGCGGGCGCACTCGACGCCGAGCCGTGTCAACTCCGGATACTCGCCGCGGCTGAAGGAGCGGACGGTATCGCCGCGCGCGCGCAGCTTGCGCACGATCGCCGCGCCGAGAAACCCGCCGCCGCCGGTTACCATGACGCGCATCAGTGGCCTCCGTGGACGGTGGACGGTGGACAGTGGACAGTGGACGGTGGACGGTGGACGGTGGACAGTGGACAGGGGTCAGAGGTCAGGGGTCAGGGGTCAGGGGTCAGGGGTCAGGGGTCAGGGGTCAGGGGTCAGGGGTCAGGGAGACGAAGGCGCATCCCTCCTACGCCGATTCCTGGGGTTGACGTCGGGGCCACCCCTACCTGTAGGAACGCGCCTGGGCCCACTCCGCGAGTTTTTCGCGGAAGATCTTCGCGTTGTGCCGCACGTCGACCGGAAAGGCCGGATGGAAGAGCATCCGTTGGATCCCGCGCGTGTGCGCGTGGCGCGCGCCGAGCTCCAGCAGTTCGCGCCGGACGGTTTCCGGATTGGCCGGGCCGGCCGCGCGGTCGAGCTCGACGCAGAGCGCCGGTTCGGTGCGGCCGTTGGCCGTGACGCCGACCAGGGCCGTGCGGTAGACCTGGGGGTGGGTGTTGAAGACCGCCTCGCAGGGGATCGTGAAGAGCGTTCCCTCCGGGGTGATCACCCGATGCGACTTCCGGCCGCAGAACCAGAGCCGCCCTTGCGCGTCGAGATACCCGAGGTCGCCCATACGGTGGCGCACGCCGCCCGGGGCCGCGTCGTCGCGCAGCTTCGCCAGGGCGGTATGCTGCGGCCGCTTGTAGTAGCCGGTCGTAACCGTCGGCCCGCGCACGACGATTTCGCCGATCTCCCCCGGCGGCAGGCAGAGGGCCTCGTCCCAGCGCTCGATCGGCTCGTCCGCGATGCGGATGATGCGGACCTCCATCGGCGGCACCGGGCGGCCGACGCAGACGCCGGCGCCGGCGTCCGTGCGCGCACGCGTCTCGCCCAGGATCTCGCGGCTGCCGATCGAGCAGACCGGCAGGGCCTCGGTCGCGCCGTAAGGGGTGAAGACCTGAGAATCGGCGGGCAGCAGGCGCAGGAAGCGCTCGATGACCTGCGCCGGGACGGGCGCCCCGGCGCTGAGCGCGCGGCGCAACGTGGGCAGGGTGACGCCGTGCGCGACGCCGTAGCGGCCCAGGTTGTTGATCACCGCCGGGGAGCCGAACATGAAGGTGACGCCGAATTCGTTGATCGCCTCGATCAGGCGGGCGGGATCGGCCGCGGCCGGGCGGCTCGCGTCCATGTCCGGGACCACGGTGGTCATGCCCAGCGCGGGGTCGAACAGGGCGAACAGCGGGAATGTGGGCAGGTCGATCTCGCCGGGGCGGATGTCGTAGGCGGCGCGGATGAGTTCGACCTGGGCCATGAAGTTGCCGTGGCTGTAGATCGCGCCCTTGGGGATGCCGGTGGAGCCGCTGGTGAAGAGAATGGCCGCGGGTTCGTCCGCGCGCGTGGCGGCCATGCGGTAGGGGGCGGCGCCGCCCGCGCGCTTGACCTCGGCCAGCGTGCGGCCGCCCCAGCCGAGCCGCGGGCCTACGGTAATCACCGTGCGGATCGTGCGGCGGCCCCAGCCCAGCAGGAGGCGCGCGAGCTGGGCCTGAGGAATGCCGATGAAGACCTCGGGTTCGGCCTCGGCGAGGCAGGCCTTGAGGTTGCGCACGCCCATGCCGGGATCGACCAGGACCGGGACGATGCCGGCCTTGAAAAGGGCGAAGGTGAGGGCGAAGAACTCGAGGCTGGGTTTGACCATCAGGACGGTGCGCGTGCCGCGGCGGATGCCGATGGCCTGGAGCCCGGCGGCGATGCGGTCGCTTTCCTCGTCGAGGCGCCGGTAGGTATAGGTGTCGTACCGGAGGCGACCGCCGGGGCGGCGTCCGACCGGGAAGTGGATGGCGGGCGCGTCGGGGCGGAGGCGGGCCATGGCGGGGAGGACGGCGGCGATGTTCGCGGAGGGGGCGGCGCCAGGAAGGTCGGGGGCCGGGGCGACCGGCGGCGCGGCGGAGGTCGGGAGGGCGGCGCTCACGGGCGGGCTCCGGACAGCGGGTGGCTCTCCAGGAAACGCCGGATCAGCTCGACCGCCTCGGCGCCGGCGTCTTCGAGGATGTAGTGGCCGCAGTCGGCGAACCGATGGACTTCGGCCTGCGGCAGGTGCCCGATCCAGGCGTCGAGGAAGGAGCCGTCGAAGACGAAGTCCTTCATGCCCCAGAGGAGGAGTGCGGGGCGGTCGCGGAAGCGGGCGAGTCCGGCCGCGACGCGGGAGACGAGGTCGTAGCCGGGGTCGGCGGGGCGGAGCGGGATGTCCTGGACGAAGCGCAGGGTGGCGATGCGGTGGGCCCAGGAGTCGTAGGGCGCGCAGTAGGCGGCGCGGAGTTCGGGGGAGAGGGGGTGGCGCGTGCAGGAGGTGCGCGCGGCGATCGCGCTGAAGGCGTTGGCGCCGCGGATGAGGAGGCTGCCGAGAGCGGGGCGGGCAAACCAGAGCGGCCAGGGGAAGGGGGTGGTCGGGGGCAGGTGGAAAGCGGCGGTATTGAGGAAGACGAGGCGGCGCACGCGTTCGGGCCGGCGGTCGGCCCACGCCATGCCGATCATGCCGCCCCAGTCGTGGAGGACGAGGGTGAGATCCTGACGCAGGCCGAGGTGCTCGATCAGGGCGTCGAGGTCGTCGACGCGGCGGCTCAGGGTATAGCTGTAGCGGCTATCGTCGGGCTTGTCGGAGAGGCCGCAGCCGATGTGGTCGGGTGCGATGCAGCGGTAGCGGGGCGCGAGGGCGGCGATCAGGTTGCGGTAGTAGAAGGACCAGGTCGGGTTGCCGTGGAGCATGAGCACCGGGTCGCCCGTGCCCTCGTCGAGGTAATGGTAGCGCAGCCCGCCGAGGTCCAGGGTTTTGCCCTGATACGGGTAGAGGGCGGGGGGGACGCCGGCGGGGAGCGGGAGGGCGACGGCGGACACGGGGAACCTCGCAGGGCTGGGAGCCGGGGCCGGGGGGCGGACGGGCGCGCGGGCCGAACGGCCACGCGGGGCGGCGAGTCTAGCCGCGGCGCCCGCGGGGGTCAAGGCGAAAGACGAGGGGTCAGGGACGAGGGGTCAGGAGTCAGGAACGCGGAGCCGAGGGAGCGAGGGGACTCTGAAACGTCGCCCCTACGTCCTCGCCCCTCATTCCTGATCACCGGTCATGGGTCCCTTACTCCTCGACCTTGCCCCCTGATCCCTTACCCCCGGTCCCTCATCCCTGGTCCCTGACCCCTGACCCCTCGCCCCTGACGCAGCTCTCGCTGCACGACCGCGCGCAGCCCCAGGGCGGCCCAGGTCCCCAGCAGAGCCGGGAGATCCGCGCTCAACGTCGCCCGGAGCCGGTGACTTGCGGGATCTCAAAGGGCCGCAAACTGCTGACGACGTGGGCGCCGTGGGGTGCAACCTGGGGCATGCGACGTGGCCGAGGAAACTGGATATGCATTATCTGCCCTATCCGGTGCGCGGGCGTTTCCCTTGATTATCGTGCAGCACGCCGTTACAAGGTCCGAGCAGTCGTCGGGCATGAAGGGGCCTTGGGCGTGCGCGAAAGGCGCATGCGGAACGAAAGGGCATTGTGGCCAAGCGCGGCTTGCTCCCGGCACGCGCTACATGTGCGACCTTATCTTCGCCCGCAATGGAGGTCTGGGGCATGAAGGCTCTCGGCCGTCATCTCATCGTGGAGTACTACGATTGTGAACCCGGCATCCTGAACGATGTCGCGCTCATCCACGGCATCATGCAAGGCGCCGCGAAGGTCAGTGGCGCAACCATTGTGCAGGAGGCCTACCATCATTTCAGTCCGCATGGCGTTTCCGGCGTCGAGGTGATCGCGGAGTCGCACATGTCGATTCACACCTGGCCGGAGTACGGCTACGCGGCGGTGGACCTGTTCACCTGCGGGGAGGAACTGCTTCCGGATGCCGCCTTCGAGTACCTGAGGGAACACCTGGAGGCGAAGAGTGTCACCGTGCTGGAGCTGAAGAGTGGCGTTCTGGCCGTGACCGGCGACCGTCCGCTTCCCCACAAACCCGTCGGCGCCGCGGCGGAAGCCTGATTGATGCCCACGGCGCCGGCAGGGCAGGCATGCGGTGACGGGACGGGGGTGGGCCGCGGCCGCCGCGGCGGGGTCCGATGGGGCGTGGACCCACGCGAGATGGCGTGAGGTATGCAGAGGAGACCGCGATGGATCTCTGGTTCACCGAGACCTTCGGCGATGTCCAGGCGGGCTGGCGTATCAAGCAGGTGCTCTATCAACAGCGCTCGCGCTATCAGGACGTGGTCGTGCTCGACACGGTGCCGTTCGGACGGATGCTGGTGCTCGACGGGTGCGTGATGACCACCGAGCGGGACGAGTTCGCCTACCACGAGATGCTCGTGCATCCGGGACTGCTGGCCCACCCGCGACCCCGCGCGGTGTGTATCGTCGGCGGCGGCGACGGCGGCACGGTGCGCGAGGTGCTGAAGCACGCCACCGTTGAACGCGTCGTGCTCGCCGAGATCGACGAGGAGGTGATCGCCGTCAGCCGCAAGTACCTGCCGTCGCTCGCCTCGGGCCTGTCCGACCCCCGGGTCGAGATCTGCGTGGGGGACGGTGCGCAGTATCTGCGGGAGCATGAGGGCGACTTCGACGTGGTGTTGTCCGACTCCACGGACCCGATCGGACCTGGCGTCGTCCTCTTCGGGGATGACTACTTCGCCTCCGCGAAGCGCGCGTTGCGCGGGACGGGGCTCTTCGTCACCCAGTGCAAGAGCTTGTGGGTGAACGTGCAGATGACGCGCGACGTGGAGGCGCGGTTGGCGAAGCACTTCCGTCGTGTCCTCCCGTATGTGTCCATGATCCCCACCTATCCGACGGGATCGTGGAGTTTCCACGTGGCCTCCGATGGGCTCGATCCGCGCGCCCCGGTCGATCGCGCCCGGCAGGAGCAGATCGCGGGTACGACGCGCTACTACACGGCGGCGCACCAAAGTGGCGCCTTCGCCGTGCCGGCGTTCTATGGCCGCCCTGCTGATACGGTTACTACCTGATAGAAAGTCCACCGCCGGCCCTGCGGGCCGTGCCGGTCGGCAGAATCCCGGATTCGCGGAGTTGCCCATGATTACCTGGCGCCGCGCTGCCATCCTCCTCCTGGCCGTGATCGCCGCGGCGGCGGGGG
>JACRIP010000502.1 GCA_016220045.1 Planctomycetota bacterium | reverse complement strand
CGGGAGGAAACGGTGTTGCGACACCGCGCGCCGTCGCGGCCCGTCGTGGCCCCCCTTGGTGGTTCTTCGTGGTTCCCCGCTTCGTGGCCCTTCGTGTTCCCGTCTTCTCTTCGTGGCTCTTCGACCCACTTCACGACGTTCGCCCACCCCCCACCCCCCACCCCCTCCCCGCCCGCCGCTAGTTCCCGGTCTCCAGCTCGCGCACGCGCTCGATCAGACCGCCCGAGCTGGCATCCGCGCCCGGCGCCACGCCCGGCCCGAAGCGCGCCACCTCGACGTCCGGCCGGCCGTCGCTCGCCAGGTTGCGGTAGTCCACGCGCCGCGGGTCGAGGTTGATCCACTGCTGGCCGAAGAGCAAGGGCGAGGTCATCGCCGCCCCCTTGCACAGGTAGCGGCCCGGCGGCACATTCGGCCCGTAGTGCGCGATCACCGAGAAGTAGAGCGACTGTTTCGGCTGGATCGTCTGGGACGGCGGAGCATAGGGGGCAAACCGCTTGTTCCGGTTCCAGCGCCACACTTCCGAGCCGCGCGCGTCGGTGATCACGAAATCGAACACCGGCCAGCGCGCGAAGTTGACCGTCGCCGGCGCGGTCCCCGGGTTGGTGAGCACCAGCGTCATGCGCACGCGCCCGCCCTGGTCCTCGGCGAAGAAGTTCGCGACCGGCCGCGGCTGCGCGCCGCCGCGCACCAGCCGGATGTAGAGGTCCCAGTCCCAGTAGGGACCGGGGTCCGTATGGGTGGCCCCCGGCACTTCGACGTGTCCGACGATGTGCTGCCGGTCCTTGGGAATGCCGTAGGTGTCGCAGAGCCAGCGGGTGAGCGCCGCCGACGCCTGGTATTCGGCCTGGGTGAGCGAGCCCTTGCGGTGGGCGTAGCCCTCGTGTTCGATGCCGATCGAGTGGTGGTTGAAGTAGTTGTTGCCGGCGTGCCAGGCGGAGCGATTGTCGCGCACCATCTGGGTGATGTGGCCGGCCTTGCTGACGACGTAGTGGGCGCTGACCATCGAGCTCGGGTTCTTGAACCACGCGATGCAGCCCTGGTAGCTGCCCTCGACGGTGTGGATGACGACGTACTTCGGGGTATTCCCTGAGCTGGAGAAGAGGGAGGCGGACCAGGCGACGCTGGGTTTCGGGGAGGTCGCCTGGGCATCGGCCTGGGGTCCGCGTTCGCCGACGCCGGCGACGCCCACGGCCAGGGCGAGTCCGAGCAGCCATGCCGCGGCCCGGCGCCATCCCCCGCGCCCCGCGTCTGCGCGCGGCGTCGCCCGGTCGTTCGTCCCCATGTCGCTTCCTCCGAAACGGCGGCGGCCGCGGCCGCGCCTGGTGATGACTTTTTTTTCGAGGAACTACTCCGCCCCGCCCGCGGAGGTCGCGCCGACCCCCGGTCCTTCGCGCTGGACGAGGGTGACCAGGGTGCGGCGGGCGACTTCGTCGATCTCGGCGCTGATCCGGCACTCGCGGCCGGGGCGGACAAAGGCCAGGCCGTCGCGCAGCGTGCCGGCGCCCGCCTCGGCGGCGGCGGAACTCCAGCCGCGCCGGGGCATTTCGGCGCGGTACCAACGCGCGAGTTCGGCCGGCGACTGGGCCGTCTCATACAGCAGGATGCGGCCGCTCTCCGCGTCCGGTTCGAGGGCGAGGACGCGGCGCGCGCCGGGCGGGCGCGGGCAGTCGGGGAGGTCGCGGCCCGGCACGTCGCCGCCCCCGGCCTGCGTGGGCACCTGCGCGAGCGCGTCGTCGCCGGTGAAGACCGAGTAGCGCGAGCCGCGACCCTCAGGTCCGGTAAAGGCGACCACGCCGATCGAGCGGCCGTCGCGATCGATGAAGCCGAGCATCGAGAAACCGTCGCCGTGGACCACGTTCACGCCATCGACCAGGTCATGCTCCGCCTGCTCCGCGGGCGTGAGCTCGGCGAGCACCGACTGACCCCGGTACTTGCGCTGGTAGGAGCGCACGAGCGCTTCGGGGCTCAAGTCGGACATGCCGTTTTCGCAGCGGACTTCGCCGCCGTTCATGCGTGCCCGGGTGATTCCCGTATCCGGCCGCAGGGGCGGGAGCGCGGGGGCGGTGGCGGGGCGCGGCACGCGCGTCGGGCGCCAGCCGGCGTCCTGGTCGGCGAGGCGCTGGCCCTGCCACACGCCGTAGCCCAGGAGCACGGCGCTCACCGCGGCGATGCCCAGTCCGCGACCGAACGCCGAACGCCATTCCGGACTCATGCCTATGCTCCAAGTATTCAGACGGATAGCGGGCCGAGGAATCTGTATAGCAATCGGCATTCCGCGCGTCAATGCCCCTCTGCGACCACTGCAAGACGCACAGGTGCGTAGGGTTGCGAGTAGCTCTACCCGGCGCAGGGAAGCTCCGGGCGAGCGGCAATCCCAAGAGTTGAATTCTGGTTTGCTGGTCCGGGTTTCAGCCCGGGTTCGTCGCCGGCCTTCCCCCTACGCCCTCCGGGCTACGGGGGACGGGTCCGGCCGGCACCCCGGGTACCCGCCCGGCACGCGCCGTCTCCTGCGCCCACTCCGTGCCCGCCCGCCGCCGTGCCTCCAGCTCGGTCGCGCGGAAGCGAATTGCGCCGGCGGGAGCGCGGATGGTAGGATAGCTCCGCGCGGCAAACCGCCGAGCACAGCACTCCCCGGTCGATCGCCGGCGTCAACTCGCAGCAGGAGCAGCGGAATGAACTCCCCCTTCCCGGGGATGGATCCGTACCTGGAAGATCCCGATGGCTGGCTCGACGTCCACAACCCGCTCATCGCATATCTGCACGACGACCTGAACGCCTCGCTGGCGGGACCTTACGTCGCCCGCATCACCGAACGGGTGGTGGTCGAGCGCAGCATCGACCGCAAACGCGCCATCCGTCCGGACGTCGCCGACGTGACCCGTCGCCGTCCGCGCAACGGCGGACATGCTGCGATCGCCGAGCATGCGACTCCTCTTTGGGTCCCGACCCCCACTTTCGAGATTCCGGAGTGGGGCATCGAAATCCGCGCTTCGCGGGGCAAGCGCCTGGTCACCGCGATCGAGATTCTCTCCCCTTCGAACAAGTCGTCGCGCGGCGAGGGTCGCGAGCTGTATCTCCGGAAGCAGCGCGAGCTCCTGGCCTCCAAGGTGAATCTGGTGGAGATCGATCTGCTGCGAGCCGGGGCCTGGACGGTGGCGGTGCCGTGGGATGCGGTCGAGAGGGCGACGGAATTCGACTATGCCGTTTCCGTGAGCCGCGCTGCGGATCGCAATGGCTACGAGTTTTACCCGATCCGACTGGAGGACCGGCTGCCGCGGATCGCGATCCCGCTGGACGCCGAGGACCCGGACGCGGTGGCCGACCTGCAATCGCTGCTGGACCGCTGCTACACCCGGGGAAAGTACGCCGACGACATCGACTACACCAAGCCGCCGGCGCCGCCGCTGCCGACCCGCAAGGCGGCGTGGGCGCGACGGATCGTCCGGGGCGCGCGGCGGAAGTAGCGCGCGGCGCGAAGGCGGGATGGTAGAATGCGCCCGGGTCCGGCGACCGGCCACGCGGTGCGCCATGATCGTAGAGCCCAGACTCACGGCAGGAGCAGCGAGATGACCTCCCCGTTTCCCGGCATGG
>JACRIP010000511.1 GCA_016220045.1 Planctomycetota bacterium | reverse complement strand
CGCGCGACCGGCTCCTCTCCCTCGGCCGTAGGGGCGCGTCGCGACGCGCCCCTACGTGGAACCGGGTATGACGTGTCCGCATCCCCCCTCGAACTTCGCCCGCCCCCATGCGCCCCCGGCAGGGCCGGGCGGCCGGGCAGTCCGCGCGCATGCCGTTCGCATCGGAGCCGCGAGATCTCGCCCCGCGCAGCGAATCTAATGAGAGAACTTCAGAGGTATGAAACGGATTACACAGTAGGAATCTGGCTACCCGCGGCGAGGCGCGATCGCGAGATCACCCAACAGTTTACATGGACGCATGTTACGACGAATTCGCGAGATCCTCCCCGTTGGCACACCGGATGCGAATGAAGATTCGCGTCCTACTCACCGCGGGTGCGAGCAACATGCCATGCATGAGGAAGGTGAAGCGACGGAAGCGGTCGTGACGAACTGAGGAGTGAAGCGGTTCGTCATCCTTCCCGCGGCGCGTAGGGCAGACCCGGTCTGCGGTTCGGGGTCGAGCGGCGAGAGTGAAGCGTCGCGCGACTCCGACCGGATACGCCGGACCGGGAGAATCGAGAGCACCGGATCGCCCCGGGCGGGCCCCCACCCCGCCCGGGCGATTTGGGGCCGCAACCTGAGATCTCTGCAGACACACCTCCACCATGGGTTTGGCCCTGGTCGCCCGAGATCCCCACCCTCGGGCGGCCGGGGCCTTGCCGTCTCCGGCAAGCACACGCCGCCCCTCCCCGCACGCAGAATCATGCTTGACGCGCCTACTCTGCCGCGGTAGCATGTCGCCTTCATCCTCGTTGCGCGTTGTGCGCATCCCCCGCAGGGAGAACGCTCGATGAAGTCGCACCGCCGGGGCTCGGGCCCCTCCCGCCGGCCCCCGGTCTCGGCCGCGCCCCCGCCCCCACCGACGGCGGCGCGCCGTCCGCCCGCACCCGCACCCGCACCCTCACCCGCCGCCCGGCCCCCCTCGGGCAATCGCCGGGGCGTGCCGGAGTCCGGTCCGCCGAGTCGCGGCAGCGGCGGGTCCTCGTCGGCGCGCCGGAGCGCGGCCCCGCCGCCCCCCCCTCCCGCCGCGCCCGCCAGGCCGCCCGTAGACCCGAACATCACGGCCATTCCGATCCTGGACGACGGGCGCGACCGGCCGAGCCCGGGCGGCGCCGCTGCCGCCGCAGCCGCCCCGACCCGGGATCGGGAGGGCTCGCGCGTCGTGCGCGGTGGTGCGGACCGCGAACGCGGAGGCAGTTCGAAGACTCCCTCCGGCATCCACAAGCCCCCGCGCGGTCGCGGCGGCCCGGGCGACGAGAAGAAATCCGACCCGACGATGATGTACGTCGGGGGCGGAGTCGGGGCCCTCGCGCTGATCGTCGTCGTGGCGCTCATGATGGGCGGGAAGAAGCCCCCAGCCGTCGCTCCCCCGCCCAAGAATGCCGGCGCCGCCACGGACCCGTCGGGCGGGCAGGGGCCGTCCGCCCCCAAGGTCTACCCTGACGTCAAGCCGTTGATCATCGAAGCGGACAAGGCCTGGGCCGAGGCGCAGAAGGCCCACGAGGAGGCCCAGTCCGTCACCGATGCCGAGCGCGTCGCCAAGCTCAAGATCGCCGCCGAGCAGGCGGGCAAGGCCGCCCAGCTCTTCGGCGACGCCCGCGACAAGGATGACCGCCCCTACCTGAGCGACCTCGACGACAAGCTCAAGAAGATCACCAAGTTCCTCAAGGTCGTCCGCGATCAGCGCCACCTCGGGGAATAGCCCACAGCGCGAAAAAAAAGGCCCGGTCGCGGAGGTCGCTCCGTGGCCGGGCCTTTTTTTCGCCGGGGCGAACGGGCTCGTAGGGGGGATCGGCAAACGCGGGCGCCCCTCCCGGTGGCCCGGGGCGTCCCCGCCCTCGCCCGCGCAGCGGCCGCGCGCTTGCCCCGCGGGGTGGGCGCTTAGGCCGACCGGGAGAAACCGGGCAAGGTTCTGCTGGACCCTTGGTTGTAGGGGCGGGCCTTGTGCCCGCCCTCAGGCGGCCTGGCCGATCCGCATCCGCAGCGGCCGGCCATGCCGGGGCGGACACAGGGGTCCGCCCCTACGTCGGGCTGCGGCTCTCGTCGGGGCGCCCCCCCGGTATCCACCCCGCCCGCCGATCGATTCCGTCCGGCCTCACCGAACGTCCCTTCCCCACGCCGCCACCCATCGGCTCAGCGGACGATGGGAGGCGTCCCGGCGCCGCCCGTCGTCCCCGCGGCTCCGCCCGCTCCGCCGGCCCCCGCGCCGCTTCCCGCCCCACCCACCTCCGGCCGCGGCGGCGGCGTGTGCAGGCCAAGTGCGGCCAGCAGGCCCAGGATCAACCGCGCCAGCCGCACGGCATTCTTCCCCTCGAACAGGGCGCTCGCGCCGTAGATCGCGGCGATCAGCACGCCCGCGCCGGCAAAAAACAGCCGGCGATTCGGCTGGTACGCCTGGATGAGCCACATCACGCAGCACAGCCCGCCGACCAGCAGGCAGAGCACGATGAAGGTATGCACCCCGCGCACCAGAATGCGCTTCGGGTCCTCCTCCCGCGCCCCGGCGAGAACCAGCCCGGCGACCAGGCAGATCGGGAAGAGAAACCACACGAGACTGATCACGCGCGCACCTCCCCTCCGGCAGACGCCGTAGGCGCCGCCGGGTTCGCGCCGAACGGCGACGCGGCGCCCGGCCCCGCGGACGTCCCCGCTGCCGGGGCCGGCGCCGGGCCGGCCGGAGCGTCCGCGGTTTCCTCCGCCGCCGGCAGGGACAGCATCACCACCAGGTTCAAGAGCCCCGCCACCGTCATGTACAGCAACCCCACCTCGTAGAAACGCGGCGGCACCCATTCCTTCGGATCGGGCGCGGTCGCGAGCTCCACCAGCAGCAGGCTCATCCCCGACCCGAAGAAGCCGACCCAGTAGAACATGTTGTCCCAGACGAATTTCACCGCGCGAAAATCGGCGAGCACGAGCCCGGCGACCGAGGTCAGGAAGAGCAGGCCGAAGAAAAACAGGCCCTTGCCGGTGCGGCCGAGCAGGATGTGCCCGCCGCCGGGGATGAGCCAGCCCACCACGATCGCCGCCAGACGGAGCGCGCCCTGCCGCATACCTCGCCGCCGCATCCCGCTCAGCATCCACAGTCCGAGCGCGAGGCCCGCGAGTCCCAGCATGACCAGAAGCCGCCCCCCGCCACTAGGCATGTCCATGCGACCAGGTCCCTTTCCTCGCTACAGCGTAAACCGCTCGCCGAGATACACCTTGCGCACCAGCGGATTCTCCACGATCGCACGCGGCGGCCCGCCGGCCAGGATCTTCCCGTTGTCAATGATGTACGACCGGTCGGTGACCGACAGGCTCTCGCGCACGTTGTGGTCGGTCAAGAGGATGCCGATCCCACGCGCCCGCAGCGCGCGGATCAGCCCCTGGATCTCCTGCACCGCGATCGGGTCAACCCCTGAGAACGGCTCGTCGAGCAGGAGCAGCACCGGGTCCGTCGTCAGCGCGCGCGCGATCTCCAGTCGCCGCCGCTCGCCACCCGACAGCGTGTAGGCGCGCTGTTCCGCCACCCGCGTCAGCCCGAACTCCTCCAGCAGCTCCGCGGCCCGCCGGCCCCGGTCCGCCCGCCCCAGCGCGCGCGTCTCCAGGATCGCCAGCAGGTTCTCGCGCACCGTCAGGCGCGCGAACACCGACGATTCCTGCGACAGGTAGCCCATGCCGCGCCGCGCCCGCTGGTACATCGCCAGCCGCGTCACCTCGTCGCCGCGCAACAGCACCCGGCCCGCCTGCGGCGTGACCATGCCCATCGACATCTTGAAGGTCGTCGTCTTCCCCGCGCCGTTGCGCCCCAGGAGCCCCACGATCTCCCCCGCCTCGATGTGGAAGCTCACCCCGTCCACCACCTTGCGGTGCCCGTAGGACTTCTCGAGGCCCTCGACGCGAAAGAGGGACCTCTGCGCCGCCGGCGCCGCCCCGGTCGCGCCCGCCGCTCCAGTCGCCGCCGCCACCGCCTCGGCCGCCGCCCCAGACGCCGGCGACGCCTCAGCACCGGCGCCCTCCCCCGCTGCCGCACCGGCCGCCGCCGCCTCAGCGCCCGGCGCCGGCGTCGCCCCCCGCGGCTCCTCCGCCGCGCCCGCCGACTCCTCCGCCGGCCGCTGAAAGACCTCGGTGCCGCTCATCGAATCAGCTTCATCCGGTTGGGAGGCCACCACACGAAGAACGCCTTCCCCACCAGTTCCGACTCGTCCACGTATTTCTGGTCCTCGGTGACCGGCGGACCGGCCAGCTCGGACTCCGGGATCTTGTGCTGCACGCCGTAGAGGTCCGTCATCACCAGCCGGTTGCCCTCCGTGTGCCGATCGTCGGCGTCCCCCTTCAGCACCGTTCCGTCCTTCCGCTTCACCGTCAACAGGCGCCACAGGCGGCTGTCCTTGCTGTTCTGCGCATTGTCGCCGATCATGAAGTACTTGCCCGCCGGCAGGTCGATCCCGTCCTCCGGCGACAGGCAGCCGCGCGAGGTGTAGAAGATGTCGCGATGGATCGCGAGGCCCGCGAAGCTCGCGCCCACGTCGCGCACGCCGAAGGAGATCTGCTTCACGCCCCCCTCGCCGCCGCTGAAGAGGTCCCAGCCGACCACCGCGTCCTCATGCACCAGCACCGCGTCATCCACCTTGAGGCAGAAGGACCCGTCGTACCACATCAAGGCGACCTGGGCCGGCCGTCCCGGCGCCAGCGTGCGTGCTACAGGGAACACCCGGTTATTCGCGCCCGCCATGCGGGCGTCGGAATACTCGACCTGCGAGCCGCCGGCGGCGCCGACCGCAAGCTGCGCCGTCACCACGTGGCGTCCGTTCGACAGGCGCAGGAGCACCGCCCCGTCGCCCGCTGCAGGAGTCACCGTAAAGGACAGCCGGACGTCGCCCACCTGGTTGTCGCCCGCGAACCCGCCGCGCGGCGCCGTGTCCACGATCGTGCCCGCGTAGACGAACCGCGACTCGCGCTTGCCCGCCGGCGCCGGGACCACCAGGGTCTTGCCCTGCATCTGGTAGTCCTTCGTGTCCGGCAGCCAGTGGTCCGCCACCAGGTTGCCCTGGCGATCGAAATTCGCCTCGTACGCCGGGATCCAGATGCTCTCCTGCACGTCGAGCGGCTTCTTGGCGAGCAGGAAGGTCGCTTCCCCGTGCTTGCGGTAGTAGATGTCGCCGTCCCGGGCCTTCACGGTTTCGTCCGGCAGCCCGACGACGCGCTTGATGAAGTTGCGCGAGAGGTCGAGTGGATACTTGAAGACGACGACGTCGAAGCGGCGGACGTGGTCGAAGGCGAGCAGGAACTTGTT